>DATMSF010000067.1:0-6879 GCA_035565535.1 Aeromicrobium sp. | reverse complement strand
GAACCTGCAGCGTCAGGTGATCCATGGTCAGTCCGACATCGACAAGCCGAAGGCCGTCAGTGCCGCGGAGTCGGTCGCCGAGGTCAACCCGTACGTCACGACGATCGTGCACAACGAGCGCCTCGACAACGACAACGTCCTGGAGATCTTCAGCCAGTACGACCTGATCCTCGACGGCACCGACAACTTCGCGACCCGCTACCTGGTCAACGACGCCGCGGTGATCCTCGGCAAGCCGTACGTGTGGGGCTCGATCTACCGCTTCGAGGGCCAGGTCAGCGTGTTCTGGGCCCAGGAGGGCCCGCAGTACCGCGACCTGTACCCGGAGCCGCCGCCGCCCGGCATGGTGCCGTCGTGCGCCGAGGGCGGCGTGCTGGGTGTGCTGTGCGCGTCGATCGGGTCGATCATGGTCACCGAGGCGATCAAGCTCATCACCGGCGTCGGCGATCCGTTGATCGGTCGACTGATGGTCTACGACGCGCTCGAGATGCGGTACTCCACGCTGAAGATCCGGCGCGACCCGAACGGTGTCGTCCCGACCGAGCTGATGAGCGACTACGACGCCTTCTGCGGAGCGGTCAGCGACGAGGCGGCCGAGGCGGCAGCCGATGCGACCATCTCGGTCACGACGCTCGACGGCTGGTTGAAGGAGCGCGCCGACGGCGGCCGCGACTTCGTCCTGGTCGACGTGCGGGAGCCCAACGAGTATGAGATCAACAAGATCCCCGGCTCGGTGCTGATCCCCAAGGGCGAGATCCTCAACGGCAAGGCGTTCGACCAGCTGCCCCAGGACAAGCAGATCGTGCTGCACTGCAAGTCCGGCGTGCGTTCGGCCGAGGCCCTGGCCGTGCTGAAGGGCGCCGGCTACTCCGACGCGGTGCACGTGGGCGGCGGCGTCGTCGCCTGGGTCAACCAGATCGACCCCAGCCAACCCAGCTACTGACCCCTCGCGAGTCCCTCATTCCCGCTCGCGAGTCACCAATTCCTTCTCGCGAGTCACTCCAAGTGACTCATGAGTGGGAACACGTGACTCGCGAGCGGGAATAGGGTTCGGGTATGGACGAGGCGTACGTCGAGCGGGTGCTGTCGCTGATCGAGCAGATCCCGATCGGCAAGGTGCTGCCGTACGGGCGCATCGCCGAACACCTCGCTGCGGGTTACGGTCCGCGGTACGTCGGCCGGATCCTGAACCTGCACGGGCACGGCGTGCCCTGGTGGCGTGTCCCGCGCGCTGACGGTTCGCTGCCGCCGGTGCTGATGGGCGAGGCGCAGGTGCACTGGCAGGAGGAAGGCACGCCGGTCCGCAACGGCCGCGTCGACATGACGCGCGCACTGTGGCAGATCGACCGGTGAGTGTCCGCCCCGTCTGGTGAGATGGGGTCGATGGCCGTTCAGTACGTCCGCGCCCCCGAGCGCGAGTCCCCACGCCCCCCGACACTCGACGACGCGCAGCAGGCCGTCGTCGACCACCCGGGCGGGCCGCTGCTGGTGCTCGCCGGGCCGGGCACCGGCAAGTCCACGACGCTGGTCGAGGTCGTCGCCGACCGGGTCGTCAATCGCGGCTTCGACCCCGACCAGATCCTGGTGCTGACGTTCAGTCGCAAGGCCGCCGACGATCTGCGCGGCCGCGTGGCCTCGCGGCTCACCGAGACCTCGGCCGTCGTCGACACGATGACCTTCCACTCGTTCTGCTACGCGCTGGTGCGGCGGTACTCCTCGCCCGAGGAGTTCGTCCGTCCCGTGCAGCTGATGAGCGCGCCCGAGCAGGAGGCCGTGATCCGCGAGCTGGTCCAGGGCTCCGACCCGCTGGTCTGGCCCGAACGGCTGCGTCCGGCCCTGCGCACGCGCGGGTTCGCGGCCGAGCTGAACGGGTTGTTCGGGGCTGCGAGCGTGCAGGACCTGGGCTCTGACGGGCTGGCCGAGGTGGCGCGGCGAGAGCGCCGCGACGACTGGGCCGCCGCGGCACGGTTCTTCGAGGAGTACAGCGGCGTCGTCGCGTTGCAGAACAAGTCCGACTACACCGATGTCGTGGTCCAGGCGGTTCGGCTGTTGCGCGATCCCGCGGTGCGCGACGAGATGCGCGCGCAGTACCGCCTGGTCGTCGTCGACGAGTACCAGGACACCGACCCGCTCCAGGTGCAGCTGTTGCAGGAGCTGGCCGGCGACGGCCGCGACCTGATCGTCGTCGGAGACCCCGACCAGGCGATCTATGCGTTCCGCGGGGCCGACGTGCGCGGGATCGTCGACTTCCCGCGACAGTTCGCCGGTGCGTCCGGTCCTGCCGAGGTCATCGCGTTGCGGACCACCCGCAGGTTCGGTCCCGGCATCCTCGAGGCGACCCGCGCCATCGCCCAGCGCATCGGCACCCCGGGCTTGTCCGCCGACCTGCTCAAGCAGCTCCGCGCCCTCGAACCGCACGCCGAGCGCGGTGGCGACGTCGACGTCCGCACCTACGTCTCGGCCGTCGCGGAGGCCGAGGACATCGCCCGACTGCTGCGCGAAGCCCACGTGACCGGCGACCCCGAGACCTCGATCGGTTGGGGCGACATGGCGGTGTTGGTTCGCACCTCCGCGGAGCTGGGCCGGCTCGAGCGAGTGCTGGTCGCGCACGGCGTGCCGGTCGAGGTGGCGGGCGACGAGATCCCGCTGGCAGCCGAATCGGCCGTGCGGGCCCTGCTGGCCGCCGTCCGGGTCGCCGACCACGTCGCACACGGCCGGCCGATCCCGGTCGACGAGGCACTGGCGCTGCTCACCGGTCCCATCGGACAGCTCGATGCCGCCGACCTGCGACGCGTGAGCCGCCACCTGCGTGCGGCCGACCGCGACGACCCCGACGGACCTCGCTCGTCGCACGAGCTGCTCGCACAGGCGCTCGCCCACCCGGTGGAGGTCACGTCGCGGTCCGGCTCACCGGCCACGGTGGCAGCGCTCGATCGCACCCGACGGCTCGGTGAGGCGGTCCGGCGTGCCGCCGTGCAGATCGTCGACCGAGACGGGCCCGAGCAGGTGCTGTGGACGATGTTCACCGCCACCGACTGGAGGGCCCGGCTCGTGGCAGCGTCGGAGTCAGGCGGTGACGGGAGTCTGCGGGCCCACCGTGATCTCGACGCGCTGGTGGCGCTGTTCCAGCGCGCGGCGTGGTCGGAGGAGACCGGCTCCAAACGGGACATCGGCACGTTGATCGACGACCTGCAGGCCCAGCAGATCCCGGCCGACACGTTGACCGACACCGGTGTGCGCGGCACGTCGGTGCGGCTGATGACGGCGCACCGCTCGAAGGGGCTGCAGTGGCGGCTGGTCGTCGTCGCGGGCGTCCAGGAAGGTGGCTGGCCGATCACGCGGCCCAACGGCACGGTGCTGCAGCGCGAACGACTCGGCCGCGCGGGGCTCGTGGCTCCGGCGCCGGTGTCGGCCCGGTTGGCCGACGAACGGCGACTGTTCTACGTCGCCTGCACCCGGGCGATCGACCGTCTGGTCGTCACGGCAGTGGCCAGCAACGACGCCGACGGCGAGCAACCGTCACGGTTCGTCTCCGAGCTCGTCCCGTTCGTCACGCAAGGCGATCCGCAGGCGCCGCGCCCGCGGCCGCGGCACCCGTTCAGCCTGCGCGGCGTCGTGGCGCGGCTGCGCTACCTGCTCGAGACCACCGACGACCCCGTCGTGCGTCACGGAGCCGCCACCCGATTGGCCCGGTTGGCCGATCACGGTACGTGGGCCACGCGCGCGGCCGACCCCGATCGGTGGTGGGGGACTCGTGAGCTGACCAGCAACGACGTGCCGGTCGTTGCGGTCGATCAGCCGGTCGCGCTCAGCGGCAGCACGGTCGACGGTCTGATGACGTGTCCGTTGAGCTGGTTCCTCAAGCACGAGGTGCACGGCGAGTCCGGCACCACAGCCGCGCAAGGTTTCGGTTCGATCGTCCACGCCATCGCCGCTGACGTCGTGCGCCGCGCGTCCGATCCGGATCCGGAGCAGATGGCAGCCACCCTCGACCGCATCTGGAGCCATCTGGAGTTCAGCGCACCCTGGATCGGCCGTCGCGAGCTGGAGCAGGCACACGCGGCGCTCGGCCGGTTCGCCCGGTGGCACGCCGAGCGGGGACGTACGCCGCTGGCCGCCGAGCACCGGTTCCGGGTCACGATCGACCTCGACGGTGACAGCGTCGTGATCCGTGGCTCGATGGACCGCGTCGAGATCGACGCCGACGGAGCCGTGCACGTGGTCGACCTGAAGACCAACAAGCACGCCCCGACCTCGGCCGAGGTTTCCGAACTGCCGCAGCTGGGCGTGTACCAGCTGGCGGTCGAGCACGGCGCCGTCGAGGAGCTGGCGCCGGGTGCCCGAGCCGGTGGCGCCGAGCTGGTCCAGCTCCGAGATGCGGCCGGTGACCTGCCCAAGGTGCAACGGCAGGACCCGCCCGGCGCCGACGAGCCGTTCTTCGCCGTGCAGCAGGTCGCCGAGTCGCTGCGCATCGTGCGTGCCGAGGACTTCGTCGCGACACCGTCGGAGAAGGCGTGCGGGTACTGCGCGTTCACCACCGTGTGCCCCGCACAAGCCGCAGGTGCGACGACGGTCGGCATCAGGCAGGTGCGACGGTGAAGGTCCGCGACGAAGCACACTTGTGCACGCTGCTCCAGATCGATTTCAGCCCCGAGCAGCTCGGCGCCATCACGGCACCGGCGGACCGGCCGCAAGCCATCATCGCCGGCGCCGGGTCCGGCAAGACCACCGTCATGGCGGCGCGCGTCGTCTGGCTGGTCGGACACGACGGCATCGACCCCGGCCGCATCCTGGGGCTGACGTTCACCAACAAGGCGGCCGGCGAGCTGGGTGAGCGGGTGCGGACCGCCCTGCGGACGCTCGGTTCCGACGTCGCTGCCGAACCAGGTGCCGATGTCGCCGAGCCCACCGTCTCGACGTACCACGCGTTCGCCGGTCAGCTGATCAGCGAGTTCGGGCTGCTCATCGGCCTGGAACCCGATCTGAGGCTGCTGGCTGACGCCACCCGATTCCAGCTCGCGGCCCGAGCCGTCTCCACCTACGACGGCGACCTGCGCGAGATCAGCACGCACGTACCCACGCTCGTCCTGGCCTTGCTGGGCCTCGAGGGACAGCTCGCCGAGCACCTGGTGCGCACCGACGACGTGCGGTCCCACGCCACCCGCGTGATCGCCGAGGTCGAGGCCACGCCGGTGCGACGCAAGACCAAGCAAGCACCGGGCTGGTCGACGAGCAACGCGGCAAGCGTGTTGTCGGCGGCACGCCGTCGAATCGAGCTGACCTACCTGGTCGATCGTTATCGCGACCTGAAGGCCGAGCACGGGCTGATGGACTTCAGCGACCAGATGTTGTGGGGTGCGCAGCTGGCCGAGGTCGCCGAGGTGGCTGAGGAACTACGCGACCGGTACGACGTCGTGCTGCTCGATGAGTACCAGGACACGTCGGTCGCCCAGCACCTGCTGCTGCAGCGGCTGTTCGCCGGCCGTGGAGTGACTGCGGTCGGCGACCCGGCCCAGAGCATCTACGGCTGGCGCGGCGCGGCGGCCGGCAACCTGCTGTCCTTCCTGGACGACTTCCCGGGAGCCGACGGTGCGCGCGGCTTGTCCCACTCGCTGCACGTCACGCGGCGGTGTGCTCCGGAGGTCATCGAGATCGCCAACCAGATGGCCGAGGAGTTCTACCGACAGCCCGACGTCGACATCACCCCGCTGCGGGCGGCGCCGGAGAACCGAGCGGGTCGCGTGACGGCCGCGCTGCACTCGACGGTCGACGACGAGATCGCCGACCTGGTGCACCGGATCCTCGACGAGCACGCCGCCGGGACGCCGTGGCGCGAGATCGCTGTCCTGGTCAGGGTCGGCAAGGAGAACGGCGCGATCGTCGAGGCGCTTCGCTCCGCGGGGGCGCCGGTCGAGGTCGTCGGCATGACGGGGTTGCTGCACCAACCCGAGGTTCGTGACGTGCTCAGTGTGCTGGAGCTGCTGCACGACGTCACGGCCAATCCCGCGGCGATCCGCTTGCTGACCGGTCCACGGTGGCGGTTGGGGTCGCGCGACCTGGCCCTGCTGGGCAAACGGGCCGCGGCGTTGGGAGGTCGCGACGCCGCCGGCACGGATGGTGAGTCCCCCGACGAGATCCTGGCCCGCGAGCTCGCAGCCGCGGTCGAGGGTGTCGATCCGGCCGACATCGTGTCGTTGGCCGAAGCCGTCGACGATCCTGGCGACCTGCCGTACTCGATCCAGGCCCGAGATCGCTTGGCCGAGCTCGCCGCACTGCTGCGTCATCTGCGCGCGCACCTGGGTGAGCCGTTGGTCGACCTGGCCCGGCGTGTCGTCACGGCCTTGGACCTCGACGTCGAGCTCGCGGTGCGGCCCGACGGCATCGGTCCTGACAACGTCGCGGCGCTCCTCGATGCCATCGCGGGATACGCCGAGAACGATCGCTATGCGGATCTGGCCGGTCTGATGGCGTATCTGGAGGCCGAGGACGAGTACGCCGGTGGTCTGGAGGTCGCCTCGCCGAGCGAGTCCGACTCGGTCAAGGTCTTGACGGTGCACAAGGCCAAGGGTCTGGAGTACGACGCGGTGTTCGTGCCGCTGCTGTCCCAGACGGTCTTCCCCTCCGACCGCGGCCGTCCGCGCTGGCACGGCCGCATCGACACCCTGCCGGTCGAGCTGCGCGGCGACCGCGGCAGCCTGCCCGACGTCGAGGAGTGGACGAATCAGGCACTCGAGGACTTCAAGGCCGACTGGAACGCCGAGGCGTTGCTCGAGGAGCACCGGCTGGCGTACGTGGCGTTCACCCGTGCTCGACGGCGGCTGCACGTCAGCGGCCACCACTGGGCCCGCACTCGCATCAAGCCGATCGGACCTTCGTCGT
>DATMSF010000066.1:0-4599 GCA_035565535.1 Aeromicrobium sp. | reverse complement strand
CGCGCGTGTCGTGCTGCGCGATCCTGCTGTGGTGGTGCTCGACGAGGCCACGGCCGAGGCCGGATCCTCCGGCGCCAGGGACCTGGAGCGCGCGGCACGCCGCGTGCTGACCGGCCGGTCGGCCATCGTGATCGCCCACCGCCTCACCCAGGCCCAGCACGCCGACATGGTGGTCGTGATGCACGACGGCCGCATCATCGAACACGGCACCCACGCCGACCTCATCGCGGCCGACGGCCGCTACGCCCGCCTCTGGCGGGCCTGGTCCGCCCGCTGATCGCGGTGGCGGTTTCCCAACTTAAGTTGGGAATCCACCACCTTGTGGGGCGTGCAAACCCCCCAAGGTGACAGGTTGCCGAAGGCCACGCTGAATGACGCGACCCCCGCCGAATCGGACGGGGGTCGTATCTCACGCGTTGGGGCGCTTGCCGTGGTTCGCGCCCTTCTTGCGGCGCGCGCGGCGCTTGCGGCCGGTCTTGCCCATGACGGGTCCTCCTCTGTCGCTGGTGCAGCGTCTCAGTCTCCCACACGCGGCAGTCGCGCCAGAAATCGCTCCCGATCCACGACAGCACGCTCCACCCGCCCACGGCACAGCTCGGTTCCGGCGGCGTCAGTGGCGGAAACAGCAAAGCTCGCCCGTCGGTCGGTGTGCTCGAGAACGTGAGCTGTCACGGTCACCGTCATCCCGACGGGACTTGCGGCCAGGTGCTCGATCTCGACCCGAACACCCACACTCGTCCGATCCACCGGCAGGTCGAGCGCCGCACACGTCGCCTCCTCGCACCACGCGAGGAGCACCGGCGTTCCCAGGACGTCCAGATCGCCACTTCCCACGAAACGCGCGGTGTGCTGCGACTCGACGACATGGGTCACCGATGCTGTCTCGACCATGCCAGCACAGTAACGAATCAGTGACCTCGAGCAAGAACATGTGACTCGCGACCAGGAATACGTGACTCCTCAGCGGGAATACGTGACTCGCGAGCGGGAATGAGTGACTCGCGAGCGGGGGTTACGGCTGGGTGCGGGACTCGGTGATCTGGACCGAGACGGTCCTGATCGAGTAGAGCACCTTCTGGCGCAGGGGTTCGGGGGCGCGCTCGGCGCAGGAGCGGGAGACCAGCTCCTTGACGATCCGTTCCAGGTCGTACTCGGTCAGACAGTCGTTGCAGCTGTCGATGTGCGCCTGGATCTCGTCGCAGCTGGCGTTGTCGATCTCCTGGTCCAGGAACAGGTAGAGATTCTCCAGCGCTTTCTGGCAGTCGGGTCCTTCGCAGCTCATGCCTGGTCACCTCCTGTGGTGACGGCCATGCCGCGTTCGCGGGCGTAGTCGGACAACAGATCGCGCAGCATGCGTCGACCGCGGTGCAGTCGCGACATCACGGTGCCGATGGGGGTGTCCATGATCTCGGCGATCTCCTTGTACGGGAAACCTTCCACATCGGCGAGGTAGACGGCGTAACGGAAGTCCTCGGGCAGCGCCTGCAGTGCGTCCTTGACGTCGGAGTCGGGCAGCCGTTCCAGCGCCTCCATCTCGGCCGACTTCAGGCCGCTCGACGAGTGCGCTGCAGCCGCCGCGATCTGCCAGTCCTCGATCTCGTCGGTGACCTGCTGCGGTTGCCGCTGCTTCTTGCGGTAGGAGTTGATGTAGGTGTTGGTTAAGATGCGGTACAGCCAGGCCTTGAGGTTGGTCCCCGGCTTGAACTGCTGAAATGCCGCGAACGCCTTCGCGTATGTCTCCTGCACGAGGTCCTCGGCGTCGTGCGGGCTGCGTGTCATCCGCAAGGCGGCCGAGTACAGCTGGTCGAGGAACGGCAACGCATCCGCCTCGAATCGGGCGGAGCGCTGCTCAGGGGTCTCGTCGTCGGTCATCACCATGGAGCCTACTCCGGGACGCTCGCGACAGGCAGTTGCAGACATCTGGCCTCCTCAGGGCAGGTCAACGCTGCAGCACCGCCGACTATTCCGAGGCGAGCGGAGCCACCAGCTCGGGCCCGTTGTTGCGCACGTTGTTGACGGCGGTCGAGACCGGGTAGGCGTCGAGCAGTCCCGGTGCCGCCGGAGTCAGCAGTCCGAGCAGCTCCTCGACGGCTCGTGGCGCCGGGTCCAGCCACTGGTCCCACCGCTCGGGCTGGACCATCAGGGGCATGCGTTCGTGGATGTGGCCGAGCGCGTCCTCGGCGGTCGTGGTGATGACGGTGAAGGTCACCAGCCACTCGTCGGTGGCCGGGTCCTTCCAGAACTCGTGCAGCCCGGCCATCGCCATGACCGACCCGTCCTTGGGCCGGATGAAGAACGGCTGCTTGCGCGGTTTGCCGCGCTCGTCGAGCTCACCGACGTACCACTCGTAGTAGCCGTCGGCCGGCACCAGCGTGCGGCGTGAGGCGAACGCTCGACGAAATGCCGGCTTCTCGGAGACGGTCTCGGCGCGGGCGTTGATCAGCCGGTTGCCGATCGACCGGTCCTTGGCCCATGAAGGGACCAGACCCCACCGAGCGGTGGTCAGCTCACGACCTCCGTCACGGCCGATGACGATCGGGGCGGTCTTGGTGGGCGCGAGATTGAAGTCGGGCTCGAGCTCGGCGTCGACCGACACCAGATCGGCCTCGAACGCCTGCATCAGGTCCGCTGAGGTGCGAGACGTCGCGTACCTGCCACACATGCGATCAGCGTGTCACACAGGTCAGACAGTCAGGACGGCCAGCAGGTGCCGGACGTCGTCCTCGTCGTCGGGCAGCTCCTCGACCCAGGTGCGGATCGGCCGCGCGGACTCGTCGAGGTCGCGTCGCAGCACGATGCTCAACAGATGGAGCGTCAGCTCGTCGACGGTCGCGCGGCGTGCCAGGACGGCGAACCGACGCTGTGTGAGCCCGGTCACCGTCTCGTCGCCGGCGAAGACCGAGCGCAGCGCCTCGGCGACGTCGATCGACCGCAACGACGCCTCCAGCGCGTTGCCTCGCGGGGGTGGCGACAGCTCGACGACCACCAGCACGTGGCAGTGAGCGGCGCGTTCTCCCGCGCGCGCCGCCCCTCGGTACACCTCCGCCAACCGCGACCGCAGGTACTCCGGGCTCGCCAGCGAGGTCAGCGGATCCTCGCACGACAGGTCGGCAGCACGCAGGTCGATGTGCTCGGCCCACGCCACCGCCACGGCCCGGACGACCGGATAGTCCAGCTCGGACCCGATGCGCGCGTGGGCCCACTCCACCCGGTCCAGGACCTCGTGGAGTGGCGCCCCCATCCGTGCTGCACTCGCTCCCACCTCGTGTGCAACACCCAGCGCATCAGGACCGCCGGTCTGCACCGCCGTGTCGAGGAGGGCGTAGAAGTCGACTTCTGTCGAGCTCATGTGCGCCTCCCTTCGTCGCGGTGTCGATATTGAGACGGGTGGACCCGTAACTCGTGACGCGATTTTCCGATAAACATGTCAAGGGCCGTCGTGGAGGGACGACACGCCGCAGATTCAGGGAGTGGGCAGGACATGGCCGGCACAGTCACCGAGACCGTCGGTGTCGAGACGCGCCCCGACGCCGAGCTCATCTCAGCCGTCAGGTCCGGCGACAACGCCGCGTACGGCATCTTGTTCGACCGCCACCGCGCCGCGGCCGAACGCCTCGCACGCCAGCTGGTGCGCGGTCCGGACGCCGACGACCTGGTCGCCGAGTCGTTCACCCGCGTGCTGGTGATCCTGCAGAACGGCAAGGGGCCCGACGAGTCGTTCCGCGCCTATCTGCTGACCGCGATGCGTCGGTTCCACATCGATCGGATCCGGTCGGGCTCACGCGTGCGTTCCACCGGCGACGAGCAAGAGCTCGACCGTGCGGTCGAGTGGGTCGATCCGGCCGAGATGCGGTTCGAGACGGGGGCGGCGGCTCAAGCGTTCGCCGAGCTGCCCGAGCGCTGGCAGACCGTGCTGTGGCACCTGGACGTCGAGGGGCACAAGCCCGCCGACGTGGCACCCCTGCTCGGGATGAGTCCCAACAGCGTGTCCGCCCTGGCGTACCGGGCCCGGGAAGGACTGCGCCAGGCCTATCTGCAGCAGCATCTGGCGGTCGAGCAGCGCGAGACCTGCCGCCACACCACCGAGTACCTGGGCGCGTACGTGCGCGACGGGTTGTCGGCGCGCGCCAAGACGAAGGTCGAGTCCCACCTGGACGAGTGCGCCCGTTGCATGGGCCTGTACCTGGAGCTGCGCGAGGTCAACAGCAACCTGGGTGCCTGGCTGGCGCCCGCGCTGCTGGGATCGGCCGCCGCCGGGTACCTGTCGGCGACGACGGCGGCGACCGCCGGCGGCGCTCTGGTGGCGGTCAAAGGGGGGCTCGCGCACGCACTGGCTCCGGTGAAGGCGCTGGGCCCGGCCGGCACCACCGCAGCGGCCGGTGTCGCCACCGTCGCGGTCGTCGCCGCCGTGGCCGTGGCGGCCACCCAGGGTGGAGGTCAACCGGACGTCCCGTCGGCCTCGGGGACGGCAGGGACGACGGCCGAGCCGGCGCCGGTGCAGAGCGATCCGACACCCCAGCCGACCCCCACCACGGGCGTCGAGGACACCGAACCTGCGGACGAGGTGAGCGGACCGGCCGAGCCGGTCGTCGAGCCGCT
>DATMSF010000065.1:0-3689 GCA_035565535.1 Aeromicrobium sp. | reverse complement strand
CGCCGTCGACCAGCCCGGTCTGTTGTGCCAGTCGTTCACCGTCCTTGGCCACGCGCACGATGTACTTGGTCTCCTTGCGGATCCCGACGTTCTGCGCGACCACCAGCTCGCTGTCGTGGCCGTAGATCTCGCTGATGTCCTTGCGCAGGCGGCGCGCCGCTGCACCGGTGTCGAGCTCGGCCTCGATGACGATCTTGCCCAGCACGATGTGCAGGCCTCCGGCGAACCGCAGTGTCGAGGCCACCTCGGCCTTGCGGCAACACGCCTTCGTGACCTGGATGTTCGCGAGCTCGGCCTTGACCTGTGCCGTCATCGCCATCTGCTGCTACTCCCCTGTATGTTCGCGGCGGTCGTCGGCGCCGCCACACGCATGTGTCGTGACACTCTATGCCTGCCGCATGACCGCCGCGAGTGCAGCAGCGAGCCGACCCGCGTCGTGCTGGTCCGAACCGGGCTCACAGCACACCTCGGCAACGTGCAACGACGCGCCCAGCGCGGCGGCCGCGCGGCGCAGGTGCCCCGCGTCGTCGACCACCGAGGGATCGGCGATCACGGTGTCCAGAGCGAGCTCGGGCGCGTGTGCCGTCAGCACCTCGAGGTGATCGGTGGGGCTCAGGCCCTCGGTCTCGCTGTCGGAGCCCGGCAGGTTCAGCACCAGCACCCGATGCGCGTCGGTGACCACCAGCGCATCACGCAGCTGTGGAACCAGCAGCGTGGGCATGACGCTGGTGAACCACGACCCGGGACCGATCGTGACCCACTCGGCCCGCATCACGGCGTCGACCGCCTCGGGAACGGCCGGCGGATCCTCCGGAGTCAGGCGGACGCTGACGACCTGGCCGTCGACGGATGCCACCTGCACCTGGCCACGGACCACCGTCAGGCGATCGGGCTGGTCCACCAGGTGCACGTCGGCCTCGATGTCTAGGGGAACAGCCGCCATCGGCAGCACCCGCCCCTGCGCGCCCAGCAGCTCACCGACCAGGTCCAGCCCGCGCACGTGGTCGCCGAATATGTCCCAGATCGCCGCGATGAGCAAGTTGCCGACCGCATGATTGTCCAACGGGCCGCTCGAGGCGAACCGGTGCTGGAGCACCTCGGCCCACGTCCGGCCCCACTCGTCGTCACCACACAGCGCGGCCAGCGCCATCCGCAGGTCACCTGGTGGCAAGCCGCCCAGCTCTTTGCGCAACCGTCCGGACGACCCACCGTTGTCGGCCACCGTGACGATGCCCGTCAGTTGTGTCGTCAGCCTGCGCCACGCCGCCAGGCTCGCCGCCAACCCGTGACCGCCGCCCAGCGCCACGACGCGCTGGTCGCCCACGTCGCGCTCGTCCACCGAGCCCGGGCGGGAGATCACCTCCACGCCCCGACCAGGTCGCGGTACTGGATGCGCGCCCTGGTCGGGCGGGCGTGACGGTGTTGGGTGTTCATCGGTCACTCCCGCCCCAGGTCGCGGTGCACCACCAGTGTGCTGACGCCGCGTTCGCGCAGGCGTGCGCCGAAGGCCTCGGCCATCGCGACGCTGCGGTGCCGGCCGCCGGTGCAACCGAAGCCGATCGTCAAGAAGTGCTTGTCCTCGTGCAGGAATCCGTCGGTCAGCAGCGAGACCAGCTCTTCGTAACGCGTCAGGAACTCCGTCGCCCGATCCTGGCCCAGCACGTAGTCCCGGACCGGAGCGTCCAGGCCGCTCTGCGGTCGCAGCTCGTCGATCCAGAACGGATTGGGCAAGAAGCGCAAGTCGGCGATGACGTCGGCATCGATCGGCACGCCGTACTTGAAGCCGAACGTCACGACCGTCGCACGCATGCCGTCGATGTCGGTGTCCTCGAACGCCGCGCGGACCCGCTGCTTGAGCTGGTGCGTGTTCAGGTTCGTGGTGTCGATCACGATGTCGGCCCGGCCCCGGATGCGCGCCAACGCCTCGCGCTCGCGTCGGAAACCGTCCATCAGGCGTCCCTCGACACTCAGCGGGTGCGGTCGCCGAGCTGCCTCCTGGCGGCGAACCAGCACGTCGTCGGCCGCCTCCAGGTACAGCGTCGAGGCCCGATAGCCCTGCGTGCGCAGCTGTTCGAGGATCTCGGTCAGCTCGCCGAAGAACCCGCGCGAACGGGCGTCGATCACCACTGCGATCCGTTGGATGTCGGGCGCTGCGCTCAACAGGTCGAGCGTCGCCGGGAGCAGCTGCGGCGGAATGTTGTCGACCACGTAGTAGTCGAGCTTCTCCAACACCTTCGCGGCCGTCGTCCGTCCGGCGCCGGTCATCCCCGTCACCAGGACGAACCGTCGGTGCTCACTCATGTGCCACATCCTCGTCGGGGGAAATGATCTCGCCGGTCGCCGTGTTGACGCTCGGACCTGCAGTCGTCGAGGCCACGGCCGTCACGATCGATTCTGCCGTAGCCGGTCCGATGCCGGGGACGCGAGCGATCTCTTCGGCTGTCGCCGCACGCAGACGCTTGAGCGAACCGAACTGCTTCATCAACGCCTTGCGGCGAGCCGGTCCCAGACCAGGCACCGGATCGAGCAGGCTCTCGACCATCGACTTGCTGCGCCGCTGGCGGTGATGGGTGATCGCGAACCGGTGTGCTTCGTCGCGCACCCGTTGCAGCAGGTACAGGCCCTCGCTGGTGCGCGGCAGGATCACCGGATCGGGATCGTCGGGCAACCAGACCTCCTCGAGTCGCTTGGCCAGGCCACACAACGCGATGTCGTCGACGCCCAGCTCCACCATCGCGGCACGAGCGGCGGCCACCTGAGGAGGCCCGCCGTCGACCACCACCAGTGACGGGGCATAGGCGAACTTGCGGGGTCGTCCCGATTCTGGATCGATGCCGGACTCGTCGGCGCCCTCGGCGCGCGCCTTCAGCAAGGCCGCGAACCGCCGCGTGATGACCTCGTGCATCGCCGCCACGTCGCTTTGACCCTCGTGTCGCACCGTGAACCTGCGGTACTCGGACTTGCGCGGCAGCCCGTCCTCGAACACCACCATCGACGCCACGATCTCGGTGCCCTGGAGGTTGGAGACGTCGTAGCACTCGATCCGCAACGGCGCGGCGGGCAGGCCCAGCGCCTCCTGCAGCTCCTCCAGTGCCCGACTGCGGGTGGTCAGGTCGCCCGACCGCTGCAGCTTGTGCCGTGCCATCGCCTGTTTGGCGTTCTGCTGCACGGTGTCGAGCAACGACTTCTTGTCGCCGCGGCGCGGCACCCTGATGGTGACCGCCCCACCTCGTTGCTCGGCCAGCAACGTGGTGAGCACGTCGGCGTCGGCAGGCAGGTGCGGAACCAGGACCTGCCGCGGGATCGCGCTCGCTGCGGTGTCGGCGTACAGCTTCATCAGCGCGCCCTGGACCAGCTCGGGCAGGTCGGCGTCGTCGGCCCGGTCCGCGACCCAGCCGCGTTGTCCGCGGATACGCCCGCCGCGCACCGAGAAGATCTGGACGGCCACCTCGAGCGGGTCGATCTCGAATCCCAGCACGTCGGCGTCGGTGCCGTCGGCGAACGCGACCGTCTGCTTCTCCAGGACGCGGTGCAACGCCGCCAGGTCGTCGCGATACTTCGCCGCGAGCTCGTACTCCTGCTGGTCCGAGGCCAGTCTCATCCGGTCCTGCAGATCCCGGATGAACGTACCGGTCTGCCCTCCCATGAACGCCAGGAAGTCTTCGACGATCGCCCGATGCTCCTCGGCG
>DATMSF010000064.1:0-4118 GCA_035565535.1 Aeromicrobium sp. | reverse complement strand
CGGTAGAACCCCTGCGGGTCGGCCACGTCGGGGACGGACAGATTCGGGACGATACCGGTGACTCGCATCTGCGGACCCTCCTGGATGTCGGTTGTCTCCTGCACGATAGACGCATGTCGATCCAGGTGAGGCCCGCGACCGTGTTCGACGACGTCCGCACGATGGTCGGCCCGAGGAATCCGACCGCCAACGTCTGCTGGTGCCTGAGCTACCGGATCCCCAACAAGGAGAACCGGTCGCTGCAGCGCGAGGAACGTGGCGGCAAGGTCCGCGATCTGATGCGACAGGGACCACCCGGGGTGCTGGCGTACGACGGGGACGCCGTCGTCGGATGGGCGGCGGTCCACCCGCGCGCCGACACCTCGTTCGCGACGAACCGGAAGATCCCGCACGTCGACGACCTGGACGTGTGGTCGTTGTGGTGCGTCCGGGTCCGGCCCGGTCACCGCGGTGAGGGCATCGCTCATCACCTCGTCGCCGGTGCCGTCGAGTGGGCACGTTCGCAGGACGCCCCCGCGATCGAGGCCTACCCGGTCGACAACCGGGGCGAGAAGGTCGATCTCACCATGGCCTATGTCGGCACCAAGCACCTGTTCGAGCGAGCCAGGTTCACACAGGCCGCCGAGACCACATCGGTGCTCAACGGATTTGCTCGCGTCGTGATGCGCCTCGACCTGCGCCGCTGACCGACGAGTCAGGGCACGTCGTCTAGGATTTCCTCAGGTGCGCCGGGAAGTCTGGTCGGCCCGGAGAGATCCGGACAGCCGCCGCCTACCCCATGAGGACTCCCGTGATCCGTCGCCTGTTCAGCCGTGGTTCCTGGCCCGAGGCATCGCGCATCGCAGATGTGCTGCGCCGCGAGACGGTCGGTGGCGTGCTGCTGCTGATCGCCGCCGCCGCGGCCCTCATCCTGGCCAATGCCGGCGACGGCTACGCGACGATCAGGGACACCGTCATCGGGCCGTCCGGTCTCCACCTGGACCTGACGGTCGGGCAGTGGGCCTCGGACGGCCTGCTGGCGATCTTCTTCTTCGTCGCCGGCCTCGAGCTCAAGCGTGAGTTCGTCGCCGGCGACCTGCGCGACCCCGCTCGCGCGGCGCTGCCCGTCCTGGCCGCCGTCGGCGGCATGATCGTTCCCGCCGTCATCTTCACGGTCGTCAACTGGGGTGGACACACCGAGGGATGGGCGATCCCGACCGCCACCGACATCGCCTTCGCTCTCGCGGTCCTCGCGGTGATCGGTACGCATCTGCCGACGGCCCTGCGCACGTTCCTGCTGACCCTGGCCGTCGTGGACGACCTGTTGGCGATCACGATCATCGCGATCTTCTACACGTCGTCACTGGACCTGATCGCGCTGGCCGCCGCCGTGGTGCCGATCATGGCGTTCGCCGTGCTCGCGCGCCGAGCGCCACAGTCGTGGTGGTTCCTCCTCCCCCTGGCCCTGATCGCCTGGGGGCTGGTCCACGCCTCGGGCGTCCACGCGACCGTCGCCGGCGTGGTGCTGGCGTTCACGGTCCCCGTCACGGAGCACAGCGACCGGCTCGCCGAGCGGTTGCGGCCGATCTCGGCCGGTCTGGCAGTGCCGGTGTTCGCGTTCTTCGCCGCCGGTGTGGCGATCGACGGCGTCGACGGGTTCACCAAGTCGTTGGCCGAACCGGTGACCTTCGGCATCGTCCTCGGCCTGTTGGTCGGCAAGACCGTCGGCGTGGTCGGTGCCACCTGGCTGATGGCCACGTTCACCCGCGCGAAGCTCGACGACGACTTGGCCTGGATCGACGTGCTCGGCTTGGCGATCCTGGCCGGGATCGGCTTCACGGTGTCGTTGTTGATCGGCGAGCTGGCCTACGGCGTCGGTTCGGGCACCGATGACCTGGTCCGCACGGGCGTCCTCACCGGTTCGATGCTGTCAGCAGTGGTCGGCGCCGTGGTGCTGCGGTCTCGCAACCGCCACTACCGTCTGGTGGCCGAACGCGAGTCGCTCGACCTGGACTGGGACGGCGTTCCGGACGTCTACCAGGAACCGCACGACTGACCGTGAGGGGTCATTCCCACTCGATCGTGCCCGGCGGCTTGCTCGTCACGTCGAGGACGACGCGGTTGACGTCGGGGACCTCGTTCGTGATCCGCGTCGAAATGCGTTCGATCACGTCGTAGGGCAACCGGCTCCAGTCCGCGGTCATGGCGTCCTCGCTGGACACCGGCCGCAGCACGATCGGGTGCCCGTAGGAACGGCCGTCCCCTTGCACGCCCACGGATCGGACGTCGGCGAGCAGGACCACCGGGAACTGCCAGATCTCGGCGTCGAGCCCCGCAGCCGTGGTCTCCTCGCGCACGATGGCATCGGCGGCCCGCAGGATCCGCAGGCGGTCGCGGTCGACGGCTCCGACGATGCGGATCGCCAACCCGGGGCCCGGGAACGGGTGCCGGCCCACGATCGCCTCCGGAAGGCCCAGCTGGCGGCCCACCTCGCGGACCTCGTCCTTGAACAACGTCCGCAGCGGCTCGATCAGGGCGAACTCGAGGTCGTCGGGCAGGCCTCCGACGTTGTGGTGGCTCTTGATGTTGGCCGCACCCTCACCGCCGCCGGACTCGACGACGTCGGGGTACAACGTGCCTTGGACCAAGAACTTGACCGGGGCACCGGGCGTCTCGACGATCTCGCGCTCGGCTGCCTCGAACACGCGGATGAACTCGCGCCCGATGATCTTGCGCTTCTCCTCGGGGTCGGTGACACCTTGGAGGAAACCGAGGAACTGGTCGGCGGCGTCGACGACCTTCAGGTCGACCCCGGTCGCCGCGACGTAGTCCTGCTCGACCTGCTCTGCTTCGCCTTGGCGCAGCAGACCGTGATCGACGAACACAGCGGTGAGCTGGTCGCCGATGGCGCGCTGGACGAGGGCTGTGGAGACCGCCGAGTCGACCCCTCCCGACAACGCCGAGATCACGCGAGCATCACCGACCTGCTGACGGATCAGCTCGACCTGCTCGTCGACAATGTTGGCGCTCGTCCACGTCTGCCTGCACCCGGCGATGTCGATCAGGAACCGTTCCAGGATCGCCTGGCCGTGTGCGCTGTGCAGCACCTCGGGGTGCCACTGCACACCGGCCCAGCGCTTCTCGACGTTCTCGAACGCCGCGACCGTGGCCCGTGGCGAGGTCGCGACCGTGGTGAACCCGCTCGGCGCAGCCACGACCTCGTCGCCGTGCGACATCCACGAGGTCAAGGTCTCGGGCAGCCCCGCCAACAGCGTTCCGGGGTGGGTCACGGTGACCGAGGTGCGGCCGTACTCACGTTGACCGGTGTGTGCGACCTCGCCACCGAGCGCCTGCGCCATCGCCATGAAGCCGTAGCAGATGCCGAAGACCGGCTTCTGGGCCTCGAACAGCGCCGGATCCAGGTTCGGCGCACCGGTCTCGTAGACCGACGAGGGCCCCCCGGACAAGATGATCGCTGCCGGATTCTTGGCCAGCATGTCGGCCACGGGCATCGTGTGCGGCACGATCTCGGAGTACACGCGAGCTTCCCTCACTCGCCGTGCAATCAGTTGTGCGTACTGGGCGCCGAAATCGACGACGAGAACCAGGTCGTGGTCAGCGGTCACGGACCCATCCTAGAGCGCTTCGGCAGGCAGAGCTCGACGGGGCCGATTCGCTGATATTCCGGTATTTTCTGCCCGGACGCGAAGTTCGTCGAAAAATGTTGGGAACTTCCGTAACCCCCCGTGCTGCCACGCGTTGATCAGGGTGGATCTAACAACACTCCCTCCCGTTAGATCACAGGTGCTGCTCCTCGTAGCACGACAGAGCCCGAGCCGTGAACTCCCTCCCGCTCGGGCTCTGTGCATTTTCACGCACGGCGAGCGCGCTCTGCGCGCGAGACCGTGCGGGACGCTAGGGAGCGTAGCGACCGGGAGCGCTATGCGGCGAAGCCGCCGACCGCGAAGCGCCGCTGGTGAGCCGAGGAGCTCGCTCGAGCACCACACCTCGGCCAGTGCCTGCCCGAGGTGGTGCATCACCTCACCACGCCTCGGCCGCTCGTTCCTCGCGACCTCACGGTCGCTGCGCTCCCTGGCGACCAGGGGCGGGCTTGGTCGCCAGGGCGAAGCCCGTGAGCG
>DATMSF010000063.1:0-2950 GCA_035565535.1 Aeromicrobium sp. | reverse complement strand
GGGGCGGGAAGCATCTGGAGGGGGTCGATGATCTCGGTGGCCTCGTCGGCGCGTCCCAGACGCAGCAGACCCGCGCGGGCCAGCAGGATCGCGTCGAGCTCGCCCGACGTGACCTTGCCGATGCGGGTGTCGACATTGCCCCGGATCGGCACGATCTCGACGCCGAGGCCCAGTGCGTTCAGCTGGGCTTCACGGCGCGGCGATCCGGTGCCGACGCGAGCGCCTCGCGGCAGCTCGCCGAGGGTCAGTCCGTCGCGGGCGATCAGCACGTCGCGCGGGTCCTCGCGAGGCGGGATGGCAGCGAGCGTCAGTCGCTCGTCGGGATAGGTGGGAATGTCCTTGAGCGAGTGCACCGCGACGTCGACCTGACCGGCCGCGAGCGCTTCGCGCAGAGCCGCCACGAACACGCCCTGCCCACCCAGCGAGGCCAACGGGGCGCTCGACCGGTCACCCTCGGTGGAGATCGGCACGATCTCGACCTCGACGCCCAGTGCCCGCAGCCTGTCGGCGACGTGGCCGGTCTGCGTCGTGGCCAGGACCGAGGCCCGAGTACCGATCCGCAGCGTGCTCACGAGTCGTCACCTCCGATACGGGTGACGGCGTCGACGGCTGCCTGGTCGAGCGCGAACAGGTCGGCCAGGGCATCGGCGTACGTCAGCCCGTCGGGGCCCTCGACCAGCTGCTGGACCCGCACCGTGGGGGCGTGGATCAGCTTGTCGGCGACTCGGGCCATCGCCTGGTGGACCGCGGCGAGAGTCTCGGCGGGCAGATCACCCAGACGACGATCGAGGCGCTCGACCTCGCTCGCGACGATCTCGGTCGCCATGGTGCGCAGGGCGACCACCGTCGGGGTGACGCGCGAGGCGGCCTTGGCCGCCAGGAACGAGCGCACCTCGCTGTCGACGATGCGACGCACCTCCGCCACGTCACCGGCCAGCGACGAATCAGCGCCGAGGCTGGCCAACGTACCGAGGTCGACGACCGTGACACCGGGCAGGTCCGCCACCGTGTGGTCGACATCGCGCGGGAGCGCCAGGTCGATCACGGTCAGGGGACGGCCGACGGCTGCGATGCGGTCGGCGTCGAACACGACGCCGCGGGCGCCGGTGCAGCTGACCAGCACGTCGCTCGTCGCCAGCGTCGTGTCCAGCTCGTCCCAACGGACGGCGGTGACCTCGTGCGTGGCCACCAGCGACAACGCCGACTGGTAGGTGCGGTTGGCCACCACGACACGCGAGGGATCGACGCCACGATCCATCAGGGTCTTGACGGTCAGCGCGGCCATGGTGCCCGCGCCGGCGACCAGGAACCTGGTGTCCGGGGAGTCCACGACCGGGCCCGCCTGACCGAGTCCGGCGGTCACCAGCGAGGGCGCGAGCCGATCGATGCCGGTCTCGGCGTGTCCGCGCTTGCCGATGCGCAAGGCCTGCTGGAACAGCGCGTTGAGGCCCGAGCCGACGGTGGCTTCTGCCTGTGCTCCCGACAGCGCTTCACGGACCTGGCCGAGGATCTGGCTCTCGCCCAGGATCATCGAGTCGAGCCCGGCGGCAACTCCGAACAGGTGGGCGACCGCGGCGTCGTCGTAGTGGACGTAGACGTGCTGGACCAGCTCGTCACGATCCAGACCCGCCTGCTCGCCCAGCAGGCGCGAGACCTCTTCGACCGAGCCGTGGAAGCGGTCGGTCTCGACATAGACCTCGACGCGGTTGCAGGTCGAGACGACGACCGACTCGTTGACAGCCGGCGCCTCGAGCACCTGGTGGGACAGCTTGACCGCCGCCTCGGTGTCGAGCGCTGCGCGCTCGAGCAGCTCGATGGGGGCGGTGCGGTGCGACATGCCTACGACGAGGACGCTCATCCGCTGACTCCTTCCACGCCGGCACCGTCGACCTGCGTCTTGCGCTGCTCGTGATAAGCCAAGATCTGCAGCTCGATCGACAGATCGACCTGCCGGACGCCGACCGATTCCGGTACCTGCACCAGGGCGGGGGCGAAGTTCAAGATGCTGGTGACACCGGCCGCGACCAGCGCATCGGCGACCTGCTGCGCAGCCTCGCCGGGAGTCGCGATGATGCCGATCGCCACGCCACGTTCCCTGACGGTGGATGCCAGGTCGTCGAACGCCGTGACCTCGATGCCCGAGACCGTGCGTCCGATCCGCTCGGGATCGGAGTCGATCAGCGCCGTGACCTGGATGCCGCGGGTCGTGAACCCCTCGTAGGACGACAACGCGGTACCGAGGTGGCCGACGCCCACGATGGCGACGTTCCAGTCCTGGGTCTGGCCGATCTCCCTGGCGATCTGGTGCCACAGGAAGTCGACCTCGTATCCGACACCGCGCGTGCCGTAGGAGCCCAGGTAGGACAGATCCTTGCGCAGCTTGGCCGGATTGACACCGACCGACTCGGCCAGCTCGTTGGAGGAACAGGTGACGACTCCACGGTCCCGCAGCGCCGTGAGGGCACGCAGGTACACCGGCAGTCGCGCCACCGTTGCGTCGGGGATTCCGCGGTCGACAGGTTCGCCGAACGACGGGTTGCCTAGAATTGTCACTGTGCTCCAGCCCGCTGCGCCGGGGATTTCCTGCACGAGGATTGCGCTACGGACACCAGCAGTTTACGAGTTTGTGAAGTAAAGAACAAAATGAGCGCGAACCAGGAGCGCAGCGACGAGCCCGCGACGAACAGCGGTTCAGCTGAGCGCAGCCCGCAGTCGTGACGGGTCGACCCGCCAGAAGTCATGCTGGCGACCGTCGACGAACGTCACGGGCACCTCGTTGGTGAACCGCCGGCGCAGCTCGGGGTCGGTGTCGATGTCGACGCGCTCCCACCGTTCGCCCAGCTCTGCACAGATCGCGGCGACGATCTGCTCGGCCTCCTGGCACAGGTGGCACCCTTCTCGGGAGTAGATGGTGACACGTGGCGCGGTCACAGCCCCAGGTCCTCCGATC
>DATMSF010000062.1:0-4912 GCA_035565535.1 Aeromicrobium sp. | reverse complement strand
GCGCCGACGTCCTCTCCGCGGCCGATGTCCACGTCGCCACCCGGACGGCAGACCTGGTGGGTGAGCCGGACCAGACGGTGCGCCTGGCCACGGCGCTCGCGGTTCGCGCGGTGCGTCTCGGCTCGGTGTGCGTGGATCTGAGGACGGTCCGAGCGACCACGCTGGAGTCGCTGGACGAACCTGTTGAGCTGTCCTGGCCGAACCCGGCCGACTGGATCGACGCCGTGCGTCGTAGCCCGCTGGTCGAGCAGCAGCTGCTGCGGGTCGAGGGCGGTGGCGTGCTGTATCTCGACCGGTACTGGCGCGAGGAGCGACAGGTCTGCGACGACTTGACTGCACGGCTCGACCGACCGGTCCCGGTCGTCGACGACAGCTGGCTCGGGTCGGCGATCGATCGAGTGTTCGGCGCCCAGCCCCGGTCCGCCGAGCAGCGTGCGGCCGTCGCCACCGCCGTGCGCTGCAGCACCACCGTCCTGACAGGGGGTCCAGGGACCGGCAAGACCACGACCGTGGCCCGCATGGTCGCTGTCCTGAGCGAGCAGCACGAGCTCGCCACGGGGCGTCCGCCCAGGGTCGCGATGTGCGCGCCGACAGCCAAGGCGGCAGCACGGTTGCAGGAGTCGGTCGCTGAGCAGGCGCAGACCCTCGAACCCGTCGACGCCGCGCGGCTCGAGGGTCTGGAGGCCTCGACCCTGCACCGCCTGCTGGGCTGGCGACCCAACCGGACGCGCTTTCGTCACGATCGCAACAATCGACTTCCGCACGACGTCGTCGTGGTCGACGAGACGTCGATGGTGTCGCTGACCCAGATGGCCCGCCTGCTCGAGGCGTTACGGCCCGAGGCGCGCCTGATCCTGGTCGGTGACCCCGACCAGCTCGCGTCCATCGAGGCCGGTGCGGTCCTCGCCGACATCGTCACCGGCCTCGTCGACCATCCCGTCGCGCCGGTAGCGGCGCTGACCACGGTGCATCGATACTCCGGTGCGATCAGTCGCCTCGCGGCGGCCTTGCGCCACGGTGATGCCGATGCGGCACTCGCCGAGCTGCAATCCGGCGACGACAGCGTGGTGCTCATCGACCCGGCCGACGATGCCGCAGTGACCGAGGTGGAGACCGACGTCGTCCAGCGGGCCGTGCAGCTGTGGCGGGCTGCCGAGGCAGGAGACGCCGCGGCGGCCCTGCAGCACCTCGATGCGCACCGCCTGCTGTGCGCCCATCGGGAAGGGCGATTCGGCGTACGCGGCTGGAACCTTCGGGTCGAGCGCGGAGTCGCCGACGTGTCCGGTCAGTCCACGTACGCCGAGTGGTACGCGGGCCGTCCGGTGCTGGTGACGGCCAACAACCAGACGCTGCAGATCTGGAACGGCGACGTCGGCGTCACGGTGCGCAGACCCGACGGCCGCCTCGAGGTCGCGGTTGCCGGCCCGGGTGAGCCGCGCCGACTGGCGACCACACGATTGCCCGACGTCGACACGCTGTTCGCGATGACGGTGCACAAGGCCCAGGGCTCGCAGGCCGACGTCGTCACAGTGGTGATGCCTCCCGATGAATCGGCACTTCTCACGCGAGAGCTGTTCTACACCGCCGTCACGCGGGCGAAGCATCAGGTGCGCATCATCGGTACACACGAATCCGTATCGGCAGCGATCGGGCGACGCGCGTTGCGGGCCTCGGGCCTGGCCGACCGGTTGCGCGACGGCCACGGCGCCGCGACTCGGCGGGCCTGACGCATCCGTGCTACGTCGTGCGTAGAACGGTGTCAGTCGAAGACCACGGTGCGGGGGCCGTTCAGCAGGACACGTGACTCGGTGTGCAGGCGTACCGCGTGCGACAACGTGTGGGCCTCGACGTCACGTCCCACGCGCGCGAGGTCGGTCGGACCGAGACGGTGGTCCACACGCTTGACCTCTTGATCGATGATGGGCCCCTCGTCGAGGTCGGCCGTCACGTAGTGGGCCGTCGCGCCGATCAGCTTGACGCCGCGGGCGTGCGCCTGGTGGTACGGCCGCGCGCCCTTGAAGCTGGGCAGGAAGCTGTGGTGGATGTTGATGGCTCGCCCCGACAGGTACTGGCACAGGTCGTCGCTAAGGATCTGCATGTAGCGCGCCAGGACGACCAGGTCGATGTCGAGATCCTCGACGAATCCACGGATCGCTGCCTCGGACGCAGCCTTGTCATCGGCCGGGACGTAGTGGAACGGCACGTCGTAGGCCGATGCGAGACGTTCGAGCGTGCGGTGGTTCGACACGACGGCCGGAATCTCGATGTTCAGCGAGCCGGTGCTCTGCCGGAACAGCAAGTCGTTCAGGCAGTGGCCCTCTGTCGTGACCAGGACGAGGGTTCGGACGGGTCGCTCGGCCACCGTGAGCCGGAAGTTCATCGCGAACTTCTCGGAGACCGGGCCGAACGACGATCGCAGCGATTCCAGGTCGTCCGGATGCTCGAAGTGCACGCGCAGGAAGAACTCGCCGTCGGAGGTGTCGGTGAACTGCTGGCTGTCCAGCAGGTTCCCGCCGGACTCGGCGATCCAGCCGGTGACCGCATAGACCAACCCTGGTCGGTCGGGGCAGGTCAGCGTCAGGACGTAGGTGTCGGTCACCAGGCCGATTCTAGGAGCGCGACTTCTTCTCCCGACGACCGGCGCCGTGACCCTCGTGCGTGGGGGCTGCGAAGAACGCCACGAGCACCACGCCGACGGCGAAGGCGCCCACGGGCAACCAGTACGCCTCCGACATCGCGAGAGAGAACGGTTCGGCGATCGACGGCGGCATCGCGACACCCGACAGCTGCTGGAACGAATCGGCGTCGCCGGACAGGCCGTTGGCCGTCAATCGAGAGCCGATCAACGCTGCCACCGCTGCACTGCCGAGCGCGGCAGCCACCTGCCGGGTCGCGTTGTAGACCCCGGCTCCCGCGCCGGCTGCGGCCAACGGCAGATTGCGCATCGTGGTCGCGCCGAGGGGCGCCCACAGGCACGTGTTGGCGACACCGAACAGTGCGAACGGGATCAACAGCTGCCACGCGGGCGTGTCGAATCGCACGAGCCAGGACGTCAGCGCCATCGCGATGGCCGCCAGCCCGAACCCGACCGTCGAGATGCTGCGCGGATGCAGCTGGTCGACGAGCCGACCGACGATGGGCGACAACACGATGACGATCAGCGCCATCGGCAGGAAGAACAGCGCCGACTCGGTGGGCGACCAACCGCGTGCACCCTGGGCGTAGAACATGAACGGCAGGCTCATCGCGGTCACGGCCAGGGAGACCAGCGAGATGCCCGCGTTGCCGATCGAGAAGTTGCGGTCGCGGAACAGCTCCAACGGCACGAGCGGTTCACGCGTGTTGCGGCCCTGCCAGATCAGGAACAGCGCGATCACCGCGATGCCGGCGCCGATGCACAGCCAGATGCTGCTGCTCCAGTCGTAGCGCTCGCCCTCCTGGATGCCGAACACCAGCAAGAACATGCCGACGGCGCTCAGGACGACGCCGAGCCAGTCGAAGGCGTGCGAATGCGTGGGGAGAGACGGGACGAGCCGCCAGGCCAGGACGAAGCCGACGACACCGACGGGCAGGTTGATGAAGAAGATCCACTCCCAGCCCGCGGCGTCGACGAGGACGCCGCCCAGCAGCGGACCGACGAGCATGGCGACGCCGGCCGTTGCGCCCCACAAGGCCATGGCGCTGCCTCGCTTGGCAGCCGGGAACGTGCGGGTGATGACGGCCATGGTTTGGGGCGTCAGCAGGGCTGCGCCGAGGCCCTGGACGGCGCGGGCGGTGATCAGCCCCCCGATCGAGTCGGTCAGGCCGCACCACAGCGAGGCGAGCGTGAAGATGGTCAGCCCGAGCAGGTAGACCTTCTTCGGGCCGAACCGGTCGCCGAGTCGCCCGGTGATGAGCAACGGAACCGCGTACGACAGCAGGTAGGCGCTGGTGACCCAGATGCCGCTGTTGTAGTCGGTGTGCAGCTCGGTGATGATGTCCGGTGTCGCCACCGACACGATGGTGTTGTCGACCAGGATCATGAAGAAGCCGATGACCATCGCCCAGAGCGCCGGCCAGGGCCGGTAGTCGTCCGGCAGGTCGGTACCGCTCGCAGTCTGCGTCGCCATGGGGAATATCGTCGCAGGCTGCAACGACATTTTCACGCGCAGGTCAGGACCGACGCAGCAGCTCGTACTCCTGCAGGTCGTCGATCGTGTCGTCACCCAGACGTTCGGCCTGCCGTTGCGTCCCGACGTGGCGGAAGCCGGCTGCGCGGGCGATCGCGTTGCTGGCCGCATTCTGGCTCGCGGCGTACAGGGACAGTCGCCGTCGATCCAAGCCGTCGGGGTCGAACGCGTGGTCGACCGCGAGCATGACCGCTTCCTTCATCACACCGCGCCCGCGGCTGTCGGGATGCATCCAGTAGCCGATCTCGCCGCTGTCGGGCGACAGTCCCTGCATGTCCATGATGCTGAGGTTGCCCAGCAGCAGATCGGTGTGGCGGTCCGCGACGGCCCACGTCGCCTTGGCGCCCAACGCGGCGTGCCAGGTGCAGTCGGCCAGATAGCCCTCGGCCGTCGCCTGCGTGTAGTGGCGCGGCATGCCGCTGAGCCACTGTTGGGTCACCGGATCACTGCACGCCTCGACGATGCGCGAGACGTCCTCGTCGCGGAACGGTCGAAGTCGAACGTTGTGGCCCTCCAGCACGACCGATTCGGCCCACCGGGTGCGGGGTAACGGGACGTCGCCGAGGCGGATCGACGCGGTCCAGGCATCGATCGCCCGGCCCTTCTCGAGCAGGGCACCCGGCAGCGGCGCGTGCAGCGTGAACCCCGCCCGATGGGCCACCCGCAGCGATGCCTCGTTGCCGACGTGCGCCTTCCAGTGCACGATCTCTGCGCCGCCTTCGGTGAGAGCCCAGTCGACGGCG
>DATMSF010000061.1:0-8227 GCA_035565535.1 Aeromicrobium sp. | reverse complement strand
GAACAGCGCTTCGCCGTCCTTCCACTCGTTGGTCTGTCGATCGAACGTACGGGGCGTCGACGCGACGGTGAAGTTGGCCACCGGTGCGCCGGACGGAGTGAACTTCAGCTCCGGGTCGTTCGTCAGGTTGCCAACTACCGTGATGATGGTTTCGCCAGCCATGGCACAGCCTCTATTCCTCTGGGTTCGGCTCTCGCAGGTCGTGGACTCCAGTCAACCGCAGTGGTACGACACCGCAAAGCGGTTCGTCCACAGGTCGGTCAACGGGCGTCGGGACGCGTGACCTTGGTGCGGACGACGGATTCGTTGAGGGACAGCTGACGATCCAGCTCCTTGACGGTCGCCGGAGCGGCCTGGAGCTGGATGACGGCGTAGATGCCCTCGTTCTTCTTGTTGATCTCATAGGCAAGACGGCGCTTGCCCCAGACGTCGACCTCGTCCACCGATCCACCGTCCTGGCGCACGACGTTGAGGTACGTGTCCAAGCTGGGGGCGACGGTACGTTCGTCGAGATCCGGATCGAGGATCACCATGACTTCGTACGGGCGCAAACTCATTGCGTCTCCTTCGGACTGAACGGCTACGGGACCTCCGTAGCAGGAGCGTGTTGCCCCGCTGGCAACCTGATGAGTCTACGGGAGAGGCGCCGTTCCGGGAAATTGACGTGTGGCGACGAGCGCAGCGAGGAGGCCACACGTCCGCCAGCGGAGCGGGAACTGGTCGCGGCGAAGCCGCCGAGGTGAGGCGTGGCGACGTACGGTGCTCGCGGAAGCCCATCGCCTCACCCGCGCTGGCGACCGGCGCTACCGGGTGTCACCATCCACCCAGTCCAGCGTCTTGGACACGGCCTTCTTCCAGTTGCGGAACAGTCGCTCGCGTTCGGCCGGGTCCATCTGTGGGGACCACCGCTTGCCCTCGCCCCAATTGGCGCGGATCTCGTCGGTGCCCGACCAGTAGCCGACCGCCAGGCCGGCGGCATACGCAGCACCCAGGGCCGTCGTCTCGGCAACTTTCGGGCGCACGACGTCGACGCCGAGGATGTCGGCCTGGAACTGCATCAATGTCTCGTTGACCACCATCCCGCCGTCGACGCGCAGCTCGGTCAGCGGCACACCCGAGTCCGCGTTCATCGCGTCGAGCACCTCGCGGGTCTGGAACGCCGTCGCCTCCAGCACCGCACGGGCGATGTGCGACTTGTTGACGTACCGGGTCAGGCCCACGAGTGCGCCGCGGGCGTCGGGCCGCCAGTGCGGCGCGAACAGACCCGAGAAGGCCGGCACGAAGTAGGCGCCGCCGTTGTCGTCGACCTGCTTGGCCAGGTCCTCGATCTCGGAAGCCTTCTCGATCAGCCCCAGATTGTCGCGGATCCACTGCACCAAGGATCCGGACACCGCGATCGAACCCTCCAGCGCGTAGACCGTCGGCTCGTCGCCGAGCCGGTAGCACACCGTGGTCAGCAGCCCGTTCTGCGAACGCACCGGTTCGGTGCCGGTGTTGAGCAGCATGAAGTTGCCGGTGCCGTACGTGTTCTTGGCCTCGCCGCGCTCCAAGCAGGCCTGCCCGAACGTCGCTGCCTGTTGGTCACCCAGGATGCCGGCGACGGGTGTGCCGTTCAGGATGCCCGGATGGCACAGGCCGTAGACCTCGGAGCTGGACCGGATCTGGGGAAGCATCGAGAGCGGGACGCCCATGTCCGCGGCGATCTGCTCGTCCCACTGCAAGGTTCGCAGGTCCATCAGCATCGTGCGGCTCGCGTTCGTCACGTCCGTGACGTGGACGCCGTCGTGCGTCGCCCCGCCCGTCAGGTTCCACAGCACCCACGTGTCCGTCGTGCCGAACAGCAGCTCACCAGCCTCGGCTCGTTCCCGGGCACCGTCGACGTTCTGCAGGATCCACGCGATCTTGGGCGCGGAGAAGTACGTCGCCAACGGCAGGCCCACGACGTCGACGTAGCGGTCGATGCCGTGGTCACCGGCCAGCTCGTCGACGATCTGCTGCGTGCGGGTGTCCTGCCACACGATCGCGTGGTGGATCGGTCGACCTGTCGCCTTCTCCCACACCACCGCGGTCTCGCGCTGGTTCGTGATACCCACCGCGGCGATGTGGCCGCTGTTGAAGTTCGCCTTCGCCAGCGCGCCACCGATGACCTTGCGGGTGTTCTCCCAGATCTCGACCGCGTCGTGCTCGACCCACCCGGCCCGAGGGAAGATCTGCTGGTGCTCGACCTGGTCGACAGAGACGACCGAACCGTCGTGATCGAAGATCATCGCCCGCGTCGAGGTCGTTCCCTGGTCGATCGCCATCACGTACTGCTCTGCCATGGCGACCAACCTAGGGCAGATCTGCTCCAGCGGTCAGGAGTCGACGCTGACCTTCCAGATGTCCACACCGGATGCGTCGGTGGCGAACCGATCGATCGCGGCGAGCTCCTCGGTCGTGAAGTCGATGTTGTCCGCGGCGGCCAGGTTCTCGTCCAGCTGCTCGACCGACGAGGCACCGATCAGCGCCGACGTGACCCCGCCGGGCCGCAAGGTCCACGCGATCGCGAGCTGAGCCAGCGTCTGACCGCGCTGCTCGGCGATGTCGGCCAGACCGCGCAGACGACGCACGTTGTCCTCGGTCAGCACCCGGTTGGAGAACGATCCGCGCGCCCCGGCCCGGTCGTGGGCGGCGCCGTCCAGGTACCGGCCGGTCAACAGTCCCTGCGCCAGCGGGGAGAAACCGATGGAACCCAGACCCAGCGAGTCCAGGGTCGCGAGCAGACCGCGTTCGATCCAACGGTTCAGCAGCGAGTACGACGGCTGGTGGATCACCAGAGGAGTTCCCAGCTCAGCGGCGATCCGGGCCGCCTCGGCCGTGCGTTCGGGTGAGTACGACGAGATGCCCACGTACAAGGCCTTGCCCTGCCGGACCGCTGTGTCGAGTGCACCGATCGTCTCGGCCAGCGGCGTCGTCGGATCGGCGCGGTGGGAGTAGAAGATGTCGACGTGATCCAGGCTCATCCGTGCCAACGACTGATCGAGGCTGGCCAGCAGGTACTTGCGCGAACCGAGCTTGCCGTACGGACCGGGCCACATGTCCCAACCGGCCTTCGACGACACGATCAGCTCGTCGCGATACGGCTTGAAGTCGCCGCGCATCATGCGCCCGAAGTTCTCCTCCGCCGCGCCGTACGGCGGTCCGTAGTTGTTCGCCAGGTCGAAGTGCGTCACACCGCGATCGAACGCCCGCCGCAGGATCGCCCGTTGGGAGTCGAACGGCGTCGAGTCGCCGAAGTTCCACCACAAGCCCAACGACACCGGCGGGAGCAACAGACCCGAGTCGCCGACGCGGCGGTAGTCGTGCTGCGTGTACCGGTCGCCGGCGGCCGCATAGGGGCGGTGTAGGTCCGGAACCGGGTCGGCGTAGTAGCGCTCGTCACTCACGCTTTCACGGTAACCGCTCAGCGCAACGTGGCGAGGGTGACGTCCTCCTCCAGACCGTCCCACGTGCCCTGCAGCTCACGGTCGCAGTCGGGCATCGTGTTGTCGAGGACGTGCGGGACCGACAGCGTGCCCAGCGGCGTGTGGACCGTCGTGACGGGACCGCCGCGGTCGACGTCGTCGATCGTGACGTCACCGACCGGCTCGCCCGAACCGGTGCCCCAGGCGCGGACCGCGGTGTCGGCCGTGTGCATCTGGCCGTCCATCTCGAACTCCAGTCCGACCGACCGGCCGCCGGAGACGATCGCCGACACGAACTGCGTGACCAGGACCGGATCACCCAGACCGAAGTAGATCCATCGGCGACCCAACGCGCTGTGGTCCATCTGGGTCAGGAAGAACGGCTCGCCACCGTCCAGCTCCGCAGCACGGTATGTCAGCGGCAGCTGGAACACGCGGTCGCCGACGGTCGCGAGCACCGACTCGACGCCGACCTCCCCGGCCGGGTCCTGGAATCGGTAGGTGAACCGCTGGCCGGCCTTCAGGGCCGACGGTTCGTCGGTGAACCAGTCCTGCTCACCGAGCCAGGACTGCACGATCTCCAGCTTGGTCGGGCTGATCGTCGACCCGGGATGCACGAGCGCCATGGCCCGAGAGTAATGGGCTCAGCCCAGCGAAGCGACCGCGGCGTCGTAGTCCGGCTCCTGGCCGATCTCGGGCACGAGCTGGCTGTGCAGCACCGTGCCGTCGGTGTCGAGCACGACGACAGCGCGGGCGAGCAGACCCTGGAACGCGCCGTCGGCCAAGGTGACGCCGTAGTCCTGGCCGAACGAGGAGCGGAACGCCGAACCGACCTTCGCGTTGTCGATGCCCTCGGCGCCGCAGAAGCGGGCCATCGCGAACGGCAGGTCGACCGAGACGTTGACGACGTCGGTGTCGGGCAGGCCTGCGGCGATCTCGTTGAACTTGCGAACGCTCGCGGCGCACACACCGGTGTCGACGCTGGGGAAGATGTTCAGGACGGTGCGCCGCCCTGCTTCGCGGGTCAGGTCGCCGAGCTTGGGGTCGGTCAGGGTGAACTCCGGCGCGGTCGAACCGACCTGGGGGAGCTCGCCGACGAGGGATACGGGGTCGCCCCCGAACGTGGTGGTAGCCATACGACCTGTCTACACCCTGGTGATCTCGACCCCGACGAACAGGTCGGATCCGCCTGTCGTGGAGTAGATGCCACGCAGCGGCGGGCAGTCGTCGTAGTCGCGTGCTCGGGCGACCACGACGTGCCGCGTGCCCTGCGGAATCTGGTTCGTGGGGTCGAATCCGACCCAGTCGCCGTCCCACACCTCCACCCAGGCGTGCGACTCGCCCTCGACCGGTTCGTCGACCTGCGGGTCCTTCGACGGGTGCAGGTAACCCGACACGTAGCGGGCCGGGATGCCCGCGTGCCGCAGGGCGCCGATCGAGATGTGCGCGATGTCCTGGCAGACGCCGCTGCCGTTGTCCCACGCCGCGGCCGCCGACGTGGTGACCTCGGTGCTACCCGGCACGTAGCGAACCCGGTCGTGCACCAGGGCCATGACGTCGTGGGCGTAGTCGATCGGCGTCGCTGCCGCGCGAACGGCGTCGACCTCGGCGAGCAGGCTCTCCGCAGGGCGGACCCAGTCGTTGAGGGCCAGGAACTCGCAGTGCTCGTCGGCCACCCCCGGCAGGTCCGACCAGGCGACCCCACGGCCGGTGGCCGACGTCGACCTGGTCTCGACGATGGACTGAGCGACGACGCTGAGCTCGTGGTGCGGCTCCTGGACCTGGAACGCCGTCACGGTCGTCCCCCAGTAGTCGGTGTACTCCAGCGTCCACGGCGTCGGCTTGATCTCCAGGCGCGACCGCAGGACGAACTGGTCCGACGTGTTCTGCGGCGTCATCCGCGCCTCGTTGAACGATCCGGTCGCACCGGCGTCGTAGTCGTATCCCGTCGTGTGACGGATCCGCAATTGCATCGACTCAGTCATCAGCCACGACCTCCGTCGTCGGCAACCCGCCACCATCGTGGGGTAGCAACCCGAAGATCGTGGCGGATTACCAACTTAAGTTGGGAAACCGACCCCCCTCGCGCGAGGCTCACAGCATGACTCCGCCCTGCCAGGCCGACTGACTCTCGGCGACGGCGAAGTAGCGGGTCGCGATGGCGTCGCTGGCGGCGGCGCAGCTGCGCTGCAGGCGCTCCATCTCGGTCGGCAGGTCGAACACGATGTCCGACAACGGGCGGTACTCCAGCTCGGTGCGAGCCCGACCGAGCAGGCGCTGGGCCTCGTCGCCGAACCCGGCGCGCCGACCGCTGCGCTCAAGCCGGTTGAGGGCTCTCTCGGCCTCGTTGAGCGAGAACACCACCGACCGAGGGAACCAGCGGTCCAGCAGCAAGAACTCGGCCGCCTCCTGGTCGGCCTCGACTCCGCGATAGGCCCGGATGAAGGACTCGTAGGCGCCGCTGGCCCGCAGCGCCGTCGACCACGCGACCTTCGGACCCGAAGCGAGGGCTGCCGTCGAGAGCAGTCGAGCCGTCATGTCGACTCGCTCGATGCTGCGACCCAGCTGGAAGAACTGCCAACCGTCATCGCGCGACATCGTCGAGTCGGCGATACCCGAGATCATCGCGGTGCGGGTGCGGACCCAGTCGAACATCGCCGGCGGACGCATCGAGCGAGCAGCACCCAGTCCGCGCCATGTCGTGTTGATGGCCGTCCAGATCTCGGTCGACAACGTCTCTCGGGCACCCCGTGCGCTCTCGCGGCAGCCGCCGATCGCGAACGCGATGGAGTTCTGCGAGTCCGGGTCGTGGGCCAGCAGTCGCAGGATCAACCGGTGGTCGGGTTCGCCGTCGTAGTCCTCGACACCCATGACCTCCAGCAGCTGCTCGCACGACGTGCGCTCGTCCATGCCCGGGTCCTCGACCAGCACCTGGGTCTGCACGTCGAGCAGGCGAGCGGTGTCGTCGGCGCGCTCCAGATAACGACCGATCCAGAACAACGACTGGGCGATGCGGCTCAACATCACGCACCATCCCCCTCGTCGACGTCGCCGAGGACCCAGGTGTCCTTCGAACCCCCGCCGCGACTGGAGTTCACGATCAGCTCGCCCTCGGGCAGCGCCACGCGCGTCAGCCCGCCGGGCAGCACCCAGACGTCGCCGTCGCCCTTGTTGACCGCGAACGGACGCAGGTCGACGTGGCGCGGTCGGATGCCGTCCTCGACGAGGGTGGGCACGGTCGACAGCGAGACGACCGGCTGGGCGATCCACGCCCGCGGGTCGCTCAACACCTTCTCGCGCAGCTCGTCGAGCTCCTCGCGGGTCGCCGCCGGTCCGATCACGATGCCCTTCCCGCCGGAGCCGTCCACCGGCTTCAGGACCAGCTCGTCGAGGCGGTCGAGCACTTCTTCACGCTGCTCGGCATCACCGAGCCGCCACGTCTCGACGTTGCTGAGGATCGGCTCCTCCGACAGGTAGTAGCGCACCAGGTCGGGCAGGTAGGTGTAGATCAGCTTGTCGTCGGCCACGCCGTTGCCGACCGCGTTAGCGATGGTCACCTGACCGGCGCGGGCCGCGTTGATGATGCCCGGGACGCCCAGCATCGACTCCGTGCGAAACAGCTGCGGGTCGAGCCAGTCGTCGTCGATGCGTCGGTAGATGACGTGCACCGGTTCCAGCCCGTTGGTCGTGCGCATCAGCACCCGCCCGGACCGGCAGACCAGGTCGCGACCCTCGACCAGCTCGACGCCCATCGTGCGCGCCAGCAGCGTGTGCTCGAAGTAGGCCGAGTTGTAGACGCCGGGGGTCAGGACGACGACCGTCGGATCGGTCACGCCGGCCGGCGCTGCCGCGCGGAGTGCGGCGAGCAGGTGCTGGGAGTACTGGGCGACGGGCCGGATGCGGTGGTCGGCGAAGAGCTCGGGCAGCGAGTTGGACAGGGCGCGACGGTTCGTCATGACGTACGAGACGCCTGATGGGACTCGCACGTTGTCCTCCAGGACGCGAAACCGTCCCTGGCCGTCTCGGATCAGGTCGACGCCGGCGACGTGGATGCGCACGCCGTTGGCCGGGTCGAGTCCGGCGACGACGCGGTGGAAGTGCGGCGAGGTCACCACGGTGCGTCGGGGGACGACACCGTCGCGGAACACCTCCCCTGCTCCGTAGATGTCGGCCAGGAACGCCTCGAGCGCCAGCACGCGCTGACGGACGCCCGTCTCGACCTCGACCCAGTCCGGGGCCTCGATCAGCCGCGGGACGATGTCGAGCGGGAACGGCCGTTCCTCGCCGGCGACACCGAACGTGACCCCCTGGTCCAGGTACGACGACGCGAGGGCGTCCGCACGCAGCCGGACCTCGTCGGGACCCATCTGCTTGAACGCCGCCGCGACCCCGCGATACGTGGACCGCACCGCGCCGTCGCCGTACATCTCGTCGAAGCCCGTGACGGGGCCGTATCCGTCGAGCAGCGCCGGGGTGTCCACGTCCCCACGGTAGGACACCGCGCGTGACGACCAGATTTCGTCCCGTCGTTGCAGGCCGTTCGGCGGGCGTCGCGATAGTCTTCGGTCAGGAGAGTGCGCCATGGACGGATCGGTACTGGTGCTGAACGCCAGCTATGAACCACTGCAACGCGTCTCCTTGCGTCATGCGATCAAGATGTTGGTCCGTGAGGTCGCCGTCGTCGAGGAGGAGGCCGGCGGCACGTTCGGTCCGTTCCCGGTGCCCAAGGTGCTGCGGTTGGTCCGCTACGTCGTGACGCGCTGGCTGCACCGGCGGCCGCAGCT
>DATMSF010000060.1:0-1809 GCA_035565535.1 Aeromicrobium sp. | reverse complement strand
GTCCCCGCGGCTCCCTCGGCCGAGGAGCCGGTCAGTCGATCGTTCCGCCGGCCAGCAGAGTGGTGAAGATGTCCTCGTACGCGTCGAAGAACACCTGTTCGTACTGCACGCTGTCACTCGGCCGGGCGGCGGCCGGATCGGTGCGTCCGGCCTGGATCAGGACTCGCCACGGGACAGGCTCGGCCTCGCCGCCGGGAAAGTACACCGGGGGTGCGCCGACGAAGCGCTGCTCGGCGGTGCCGTGCGGCAAGGCACCGATTCGCGCCAACGCCAGCACCGCGATGACCTGCTCGTTGCCGCGTGGCACCTCGACGGCGACCTTCGCACCTTCTCCGACACCCAGCTGCTGGAGGGCGCCGGCGATCACCGCCGTCTCGTGCAGCAGCTGCGCGTAGGTCAGGGTCCCGGCCTGTCCCGTCAGCGCGGGTTCATCGGCCAGTCCGGCCAGGACTTGGTGGTCCAGCGCCCGGTACGCCAGGCTCGGTCGTCGATCCTGCACGTCAGCGCCCTCGGAACTGCGGTGCCCGCTTCTCGACTCGGGCCGCTGCCGCTTCCTTGACGTCCTCACTGGCCCAGACGCGAGCAAAGCTCTCCTCGATCGCGGCGTCGTCCTCCCGCGACCCGTTGAGGATCAGCTTGTTGTGGGCGATCGCCAGCGGAGCGAGCTTCGCGATCTCGTGGGCCCACTCCTGCGCCGAATCGACGCCACCGGCCCGCTCGACCATCCCGTAAGCCAGCGCCTCGTCGCGGGTGATCAGCTCACCGGCGATCAACATGCGGCGCGCGGCGCCCGCCCCGGCCAGCTTGCCCAGTGTGCGCACCGTCCAGGCGTCGACCGCCATCCCGTTGCGCACCGTAGGGACACCGAACTTCGCCGACTCGTCCGCGACCCGCAGGTCGCACGCCAGAGCCAGCTGGGTGCCCGCACCGATGGCGGGCCCGTTGACGGCCGCGACGATCGGGACCGGGACCTTCGCCAGGTGGTGCAGCATGCCGTACAGCGCCTCGAGGAACTCATCGCCGTAGACGCCGTTCAGGTCGGCCCCCGAGCAGAAGGCGCTGCCCTGCCCGGTGATGACCACGACGCGCGCGCCGGCGGCGATCGCGTCGTCGACTCCGGCGTGGATGGCTCGACACAGCTCGGTGTTCAGCGCGTTGCGGAACTCGGGGCGGTTCAAGGTCAGGGTCGTCACGGGGCCGTCGCTGCGTGACGTGAGCACCTGCCGGCCGTCCTGCGTGGTCATGGTCCTCCTGGAGGGATCGGGCGCCACCACGCTATCGAGACGTGCCGTCAGTCGCGCAGCGGGGAGCCGACGACGTCGAACCGAAAGCCACCGAGCTCCCCGGACAGCAACGGCCGAGCATCGGCGATCGATGCTTGCACGTCGGGCAGGTCAAGAGAGGCGCGGTGAGCGTCGGCGTCCTGCCACAGCTCGACGACGAACACCGTGTCGGGATGATCGTCGTTGACGCCGACCTCGTAGGCCAGGCAACCCACCTCACGCAGCGATTCAGATCTGCGGGTCAGATGAGCGACGAGCTCGTCGCGCTTGCCCGGCAGCGTTCCCAGTGTTCCGACGTTGGCGAAGTCATGCCGGCACGCTACGCCGCCACTACGACAGTCAGCGCACCTTCGAAAGGTGCTCCAGCACGTCGGCGACCCCGTCGTCGTCGTTGCTGGCGACAACTTCGTGAGCCACGGCCAACACGTCGGGGTGAGCGTTCGCGACGGCGACGGCGTGCCCGGCCCACTCCAGCATCGGCAGGTCGTTCGGCATGTCACCGCAGGCCACGACCTGGTCGGGCCCG
>DATMSF010000059.1:0-11112 GCA_035565535.1 Aeromicrobium sp. | reverse complement strand
CCTCATATGTGGGTGGGGTTGATCCGGTCCGTGTTCCCGTGCCCGACGACGTGATCATGTCGCTGGCTCAGTAGCCGGTGCACCGACAACCGACGTGCGCTGAGACGCGGTTGCCATCGGTCTGCAGGAATGTCGCTCATATCCGTCAGTCGCAAGCGAGGCCATCGACCTGGCACGGATCTACGGCGCGGGCACCAGAGCGATGCTCAACGACGTCGGGATTTCTCGCACACGCCCAGGTTTGTCGAGGAGCGCATCGCCTCATGTCGCGGCCCACAGCAGAGCATGGAACTTACCCCCGGGCTTGTCACTAGCCAGTAACCAGGGTCAAAGGCTAGAGTCCGAACTAAGCAAGCGCTTAGTCCCATGGGAGGAACCAGATGGTCCGCGTGTTCGACAGTCTCGACGACTTCAAGGCGGCAGCCGGCGAGGAGCTCGGCACCAGTGAGTGGCTCACGGTCACGCAGGAGCAGATCAACCTGTTCGCCGATGCGACCGGGGACCATCAGTGGATCCACGTCGATCCCGAGGCCGCCAAGAACGGCCCGTTCGGCACGACGATCGCCCACGGCTACCTGACGCTGTCGTTGCTGCCGGTGTTCGCCGAGCAGATCTACCAGGTCAACGGTCTGGCGATGGGGGTCAACTACGGCGCCAACAAGGTGCGCTTCCCCAACCCGGTCCCGGTCGACTCGCGCTTGCGTGCGACGGCCACGTTGAAGGAGACCGCCGACATCGCGATCGGCACCACCTGCACCATCGCGTTCGTCGTCGAGCGCGAGGGCGCCGACAAGCCCGTGCTGATTGCTGAGGTCGTCTACGTGATGGCCGCAGCCCCGAAGGAGGCATGACATGGATTTCGCACATGACGCGAAGACCACGGAGCTGATCGAGAAGGTCCAGGCCTTCCTCGAGGAGAAGATCTACCCGGCCGAGGCGACGTTCCACGAGCAGCTGATGGCCAACTACGCCAACGACACGTGGCAGATCCCGGCCGTCGTCAAGGAGCTGCAGGCAGAAGCGCGATCGCGGGGCCTGTGGAACTTCGCCATCCCTGGTGCTCCTGAGGCCGGCGGACTGACCAACCTGCAGTACGCGCCCATCGCCGAGCTGACCGGTCGCAGCATCCAGATCGCGCCGATCTCGATGAACTGCGCTGCGCCGGACACCGGCAACATGGAGGTGCTGCACATGTTCGGCACCGACGAGCAGAAGAAGCAGTGGCTCGAGCCGTTGCAGAACGCCGAGATCCGCTCGGCGTTCGCCATGACCGAGCCCGACGTGGCTTCCTCCGACGCGACCAACGTCGAGCTGTCGATCGTCCGTGACGGAGACGAGTACGTGCTCAACGGTCGCAAGTGGTGGATCACCGGCGCGATGAACCCCGAGTGCCAGATCTTCATCGTGATGGGCAAGACCGACCCGTCGGCCGAGCGCCATCGCCAGCAGTCGATGGTGCTAGTGCCGCGAGACACCCCCGGTCTGGAGATCATTCGCGGGATGCACGTGTTCGGTTACCACGATCGTGATCACGGTGGCCACGCCGAGCTGCGTTTCACCGACGTGCGGGTGCCGGCGTCGAACATCATCGCCGGTGAGGGCGAGGGCTTCGCGATCGCGCAGGCGCGCCTGGGCCCCGGGCGCATCCACCACTGCATGCGATCGATCGGTGTCGCCGAGCGAGCGCTGGAGCTGATGGTCAGCCGCGCCTCGGAGCGCGTCGCGTTCGGCAAGTCGTTGGCCGAGCAAGGCGTCATCCGCGACTGGATCGCCGAGTCCCGCATCAAGATCGAGCAGCTGCGTCTGCTGTGCTACAAGGCGGCTTGGCTGATGGACACGCAGGGCAACAAGGCAGCTCACAAGGACGTGCAGATCATCAAGATCGCGACGCCGAAGACCGTCGAGTGGATCCTGGACAAGGCCATCCAGACGCACGGCGCGGGCGGCCTGAGCCAGGACTTCCCGCTGGCCGAGATGTTTGCGGGGATCCGGACGCTGCGCTTCGCCGACGGTCCGGACGAGGTGCACAAGAACGCCCTCGCCCGCGCCGAGATCAAGCGTCAGCTGGCGAAGTGAAGCTCGACGGCAGCTCGGCCGTCGTCACCGGTGCAGCCGGTGGCATCGGCGCGGCCGTTGCGCGGCGGCTCCTCGACCGAGGAGCCGGACACGTCGTGCTGACCGATCTCGACGACGGTCGGCTCGCGGCCACCGCTGGGGAACTGGCAGGTGCGCACGGAGCGGACCGGGTGGCCTGGATCGCCGCGGACGCCGCGTCGGAGGAGGGCATCGGCCAGGTCGTCGCGGCTTCACCGACCGGTCTGCCCGACCTCTACGTGGCGAACGCCGGGATCTTCCGCGGATTCGGTCTGGAGTCTCCCGACGTCGACTGGACTCTCAGTCTCGAGGTCAACGTGATGGCGCACGTGCGGGCTGCCCGACTGCTGGTGCCGCGGTGGTTGGAGTCCGGCGGCGGCTGCTTCGCCGTCACCGCGTCGGCGGCGGGCCTGCTCACCCAGCTGGGCTCGCCGACCTACGCGACGACGAAGCGCGCGGCGGTCGGCTTCGCCGAGTGGTTGGCGGCGACGTACGGCGATCGTGGGATCCAGGTTGCCGCGCTGTGTCCGATGGGAGTCAAGACGCCGATGACCGAGGGCGGCACGGACGCCGACGGTGATGCTGGTGTGGCGCACGGGTCGGTGGCCACGGCCGGCGAGATGCTCGACGCCACCGACGTCGCCGACGTGTTCCTCGATGCGATCGAGCAGGGTTGGTTCCTGGCACTTCCGCACGAGGAGGTCGGCCAGATGTACGCGCAGAAGGCTGCCGACCCGGAACGCTGGCTCGGCGGAATGCAGCGCTACCGCCGATCCCTGGAAGCTCGGGAGTGAGGGTGGAGACGTAGGCTGGTGGCATCATGGCGATCGAGATCCTGACCCCCGCGCAGATCGACGAGATGCGGCCCGCCGGCCGGTTCGTCGCCGAGGTGCTGACCGAGGTGTCGGCGGCCGCAGACGTGGGCGTCAACCTGCTCGATCTGGATGCGCTCGCCCATCAGATGATCAAGGACCGCGGTGCGGAGTCGTGCTACATCGACTACCACCCGTCGTTCGGTGCGATGCCGTTCGGCAAGGTCATCTGCACCTCGGTCAACGACGGCGTCCTGCATGGCCTCCCGCACTCCTACGTCCTCCAGGACGGCGATCTGCTGAGCCTGGACTTCGCCTGCTCGGTGGACGGCTGGGTCTGCGACTCAGCGGTCAGCAAGGTCGTCGGAACACCGCGCGACGAAGACCTCGAGCTCATCGCCATCACGACCGAGGCGCTGCATGCCGGCATCGCCGCGGCGCGCGGCGGCAACAAGACCGGGGACATCTCGGCGGCGATCGGTGAGGTGGCGCGCTCGCACGGACTGAAGGTCAATACGCAGTTCGGCGGCCACGGCGTGGGCCGCACGATGCACGGTGACCCGCACGTCGCCAACGACGGCCGCGCCGGACGCGGCTTCCCGCTCAAGCCGGGCCTGGTCATCGCGATCGAGCCGTGGTTCCTGCACACCACCGACGAGATCGTGATGGACCCTGACGGCTGGACGATCCGCAGCGCCGACGGCTCCCGCGGCGCTCACGTCGAGCACACGGTGGCGATCACCGAAGGTGACCCGATCGTCATGACGGCACGCGACTGATCCACGGCGCAGCGGCCTCGACCTGGGAGCACAGTGCGAACAGCAGGTCGTCGCGGCCGGGGTGGGCCGCCAGCATGACACCCAGCGGCAGCGCCGGTCGATCGGCGGTGGGCTCGGTCCAGTGCAGCGGCAACGAGGCGGCCGGCTGACCCGACATGTTGTAGAGCGCGGTGTACGGCGTGAACAGCAGTTCGCGGTGGTGATCCTCGAGCGGGTCGCCGGACTCGTTGAACCACTCGACGGGTTGGGCGACGCGACCGAGGGTCGGTGTCAGGAAGGCGTCGAACGGCTGCATCAGCGTGATGACCTGGCGCGTCGTCGCTTCCAGGTAGGACATCGCCGCAGCGAGCTCGACCGCCGTCGCGGCACGGCCGCGGTCCCGCCAGTACCTGGTGTTGGGCCGCAGCAGCGGATCGGCCTCGGGCGGGATGGGAGCGGACGCTATGCCGCTGGACCAGACCACGTTGAACTGCGTCTCCAGCTCGCGCGGAAACGGGTTGTCGACGTCGACGACCTCATGACCCAACGACTCCAGCAGGCGGCTCGCGCGCTCCCACGCCTCGACGGCGTCGTCATCGACGGTCACGTCGGGCAGATGGGTGCGGGTCCAGCGCGCGATGCGCAGCCTTCCCGGGTCCCGTTCGACCGCCTCGACAAAGGGTGTCGCGGGGACGGGCAACGGACGGATGTCACCGGGCATCGGCACCGCCATGGCGTCGAGCAGCGCCGCCGCGTCGCGGACCGTCCGGCTGATCGGCCCGTCGACCGCCAGCCCCGACCAGTCGCTGCCGACCGGCCCGGAGCTGACACGTCCACGACTGGGCTTGAAGCCGAAGACACCGCAGGCGCTGGACGGGATGCGGATCGAACCGCCGCCGTCGCTACCGGGGGCGAGGGGAAGGATGCGGGCGGCCACAGCGGCTGCAGCACCTCCGCTCGACCCACCGGCGTTGCGCGAGCGGTCCCACGGCGTGCGAGCCGGTCCGACCACGTCGTTGTCGGTGTACGACGACAGCCCGAATTCAGGGGTGTTGGTCTTGCCGATGCTGATGAACCCGGCGCGCTCGACCAAGGTGACGACGTGTGCGTCGACGTCCGGGACGTTGTCGCGCAGCAGCGCCGATCCCATCGTCGTCGTGACTCCGGCCGTGGAGGTCAGGTCCTTGAACGCCGTCGGCACACCCAGGAACGGCGTCGGATCACCGGCGGCCAACCGCCGGTCGGCCGCTGCGGCGTGTGCCAGAGCACGTTCAGGGGTCAGTGTCACGAACGCGCCGAGCGCAGGCCCGAGCCGTTCGGCGCGCGTCAGGTGGTGGCGCACCAGCTCGACCGAGGACGTCTGGCCCGTCCGCAACGCACGGGCCTGGTCGTGGGCATCGAGGTCGTGCAGGTCGCTCATACCTCCACCTTAGAATCAGGTCGTGGCGACCCCGAAGATCCTGCTCTACTACGGATTCGCCGAGCTGGCCGATCCTGAGGCGATCCGGCTGTGGCAGCACACCTTGTGCGAGTCCCTCGGACTTCGTGGGCGCATCATCGTCGCGCCGGTCGGGATCAACGGGACGCTCGGCGGCGATGTCGTCGAGCTCAAGAAGTACGTGCGCGGCACCAAGAAGTACCCCGCCTTCAAGAACATCGACTTCAAGTGGAGCGACGGGACCGGCGAGGACTTCCCACGACTGAGCGTCAAGGTGCGCCCGGAGCTCGTCGCGTTCGGTGCGCCAGACGAGGTGCGGGTGCGCGATGGGGCCGTCGTCGACGGTGGGACGCACCTGTCGCCCACCGAGCTGCACGAGCTGGTCGCTGCGAAGGACGTGGTGTTCTTCGACGGACGCAATGCGATCGAGTCCGAGATCGGTCGGTTCAAGGGCGCTGTCCGACCGCCGGTGGAGACGACGCGTGAGTTCATCGACCTGATCGACAGCGGTGCGTACGACCACCTGAAGGACAAGCCGGTCGTGACGTACTGCACGGGCGGCATCCGGTGCGAGATCCTCACGCCGGTCATGAAGCGCCGCGGATTCTCCGAGGTGTACCAGCTCGACGGTGGCATCGCGACGTACGGCGCCCAGTTCGGAGACGACGGGTTGTGGGAAGGCTCGCTGTACGTCTTCGACGGCCGGATCACCAGCGAGTTCTCCGACCACGCAGCCGTCGTCGGGGTCTGCGATACGTGTGGCGCAGCGACCGCGAGCGTCGTCGACTGCGCCGACGTCAGCTGCGTGCGCCAGTTCGTCCGGTGTGACGAGTGCGCCGAGCGGGACCGGGAATGTATCGGGGCAACGACAAGTTGATATGATCAGACTCAAGTCTTATGAGGCCGGATCATCAATCTGAGTCGTCATCTCGAAAACCCCGATCTCCCAGGAGGAATCACCATGGCACGTGCTGTTGGAATCGACCTCGGCACGACGAACTCCGTCGTCGCCGTCCTCGAAGGTGGCGAGCCCACCGTCATCGCGAACGCCGAGGGCGCTCGCACCACCCCGTCCGTCGTGGCGTTCGCCAAGGACGGCGAGGTGCTGTCCGGTGAGGTGGCCAAGCGCCAGGGCGTCACGAACGTCGACCGCACGATCCGCTCGGTCAAGCGCCACATGGGCACCGACTGGTCGATCGAGATCGACGACAAGAAGTTCAATCCCCAGCAGATCAGCGCGTTCATCCTGCAAAAGCTCAAGAGGGATGCCGAGGCGTATCTGGGCGAGCCCGTCACCGACGCCGTCATCACGGTGCCGGCCTACTTCAACGACCACCAGCGTCAGGCCACCAAGGAAGCCGGCGAGATCGCGGGCCTGAACGTCAGCCGGATCATCAACGAGCCCACCGCCGCCGCGCTCGCGTACGGACTGGACAAGGGTGACGACCAGACGATCCTCGTCTTCGACCTCGGGGGTGGCACGTTCGACGTGTCCCTGCTGGAGATCGGTGAGGGTGTCATCGAGGTCAAGGCCACCAGCGGAGACAACAACCTCGGTGGTGACGACTGGGACGAGGCCGTCGTGAACTGGTTGGTCAACAAGTTCAAGGCGTCGACCGGTGTCGACCTGACGAAGGACAAGATGGCGATGCCGCGCATCCGCGAGGCCGCCGAGCGCGCCAAGATCGAGCTGTCCAGCTCCTCCAGCACCGCCATCAACCTGCCGTACATCACGGTCCAGGACGGCAACCCGGTCTTCCTCGACGAGACGCTGACCCGTGCCGAGTTCGAGAAGATCACGGCCGATCTGCTCGAGCGCACCAAGGCGCCGTTCAACAACGTCATCAAGGACGCCGGCGTGAAGGTCGGCGACATCGATCACGTCGTGCTGGTCGGTGGTTCGACTCGCATGCCCGCCGTCACCGAGCTCGTCAAGTCCCTGACCGGCGGCAAGGAGCCGAACAAGGGCGTCAACCCCGACGAGGTCGTGGCCGTCGGCGCCAGCCTGCAGGCCGGCGTGCTCAAGGGCGAGGTCAAGGACGTCCTGCTGCTCGACGTCACCCCGCTGAGCCTGGGCATCGAGACCAAGGGCGGCGTGATGACCAAGCTCATCGAGCGCAACACGACCATTCCGACCAAGCGCTCCGAGGTGTTCACCACGGCCGACGACAACCAGCCGTCGGTGGCGATCCAGGTCTACCAGGGCGAGCGTGAGATGGCTGCCGGCAACCAGCTGCTGGCCACCTTCGAGCTCACCGGGCTGCCGCCGGCCCCGCGCGGCGTGCCGCAGATCGAGGTCACGTTCGACATCGACGCCAACGGCATCGTCAACGTGTCGGCCAAGGACCGCGGCACCGGCAAGGAGCAGTCGATGACCATCACGGGCGGCTCGGCGCTGTCCAAGGAGGAGATCGACAAGATGGTCAAGGACGCCGAGCAGTACGCCGAGGAGGACCGCAAGCGTCGCGAAGCGGTCGAGGCCCGCAACCAGGCCGAGACCCTGGCGCACAGCACCGAGAAGTTCCTCGACGAGAACGGCGACAAGCTCGACGACGAGACCAAGGCGACGGTCCGTGCCGATCTCGACGCCCTCAACGAGGCGCTCAAGGGCGAGGACGCGGACGCGGTGCAGGCTGCCGTCACCAAGCTGGGTGAGTCGAGCCAGAAGATGGGCGAGGCGATCTACGCCGCCGCAGCCGCCGAGCAGGCCGCTGCCGGTGAGGGCGCCCCGACCACCGATGCGGCCGATGACGACGACGTCGTCGAGGCCGAGATCGTCGACGACGAGGACGACAAGTGACCGAATCGCCCCACGACGCCGAAGGACCCCCCGCTGAGGAGTCACAGATTCCCGCTGAGGAGTCACAGGTTCCCAGCGAGGAGTCACAGATTCCCAGCGAGGAGTCATCGGACTCGGATCTGTTGGCCGCTGCGCAGGAGGAGCTGGCGGAGCGGACAGCGGATCTGCAGCGGTTGCAGGCCGAGTACCTCAACTACAAGAAGCGCGTCGACCGCGACCGCGACGCCGTCCGCAAGGGCGGTGAAGCGGCCGTGCTGAACGCGTTGCTGACGACGCTCGACGACATCGGTCGAGCCGAGGAGCACGGCGAGCTGGTCGGTGGGTTCAAGGCCATCGCCGACCAGCTGCAGAACGTCGTCGCCAAGTTCGGCCTCGAGGCGTTCGGGGCCGAGGGCGAGCCGTTCGACCCGCAGCTGCACGAGGCGGTCGTCCACATCGGTGAGTCCGCCGACGTCGAGGTCACCGCGATCGGTCAGGTCATGGCGGTCGGGTACCGCGTGGGCGATCGCATCCTGCGACCGGCCACGGTCGGCGTGGTCGACCCCGCCACGTCCGACGAGGAGTGAGGAGAGGAGGGGTGTGAATGGCGGCCAGTGACTGGTCCTCCAAGGACTTCTACCAGGTACTCGGAGTCAAGAAGGACGCGACCCAGGCCGAGATCAAGAAGGCCTACCGCAAGCTCGCGCGCGACAACCACCCCGACTCCAATCCCGGAAACAAGGCGGCCGAGGAGCGCTTCAAGGAGGTCTCCGAGGCCTACGCCGTGCTGTCCTCACCGGACAAGCGCAAGGAGTACGACGAGCAGCGCACGCTGTTCGGCCAGTTCAAGGGTGGATTCAACGGCACGGCGCAGCCGGGCGGCTTCACCGGCGACTTCGACCTCAGCGACCTGTTCGGTGGGATGTTCGGCGGACGCGGACGCGGCCGCGGCCAGCGCACGCAGGGACGCAAGGGTGACGACCTCGAGACCGAGGCGACGATCTCGTTCCAGCAAGCGGTCGCAGGCGTCACCTTGCCGTTGCGACTGAGCACCGACCAGGCGTGCCCGACGTGCCACGGCACCGGCGCGAAGCCCGGCACCGTGCCGAAGGTGTGCAGCAAGTGCCAGGGCAGCGGGATGCAGACCAGCGCGGCCGGCGGTGTGTTCGCCATGACCGAGCCGTGCTCGCAGTGTCGTGGTCGCGGCCTGGTCGTCGAGGACCCGTGCGGGACGTGTCGCGGTTCGGGACGTGCCCCCGCGGCGCGCACCATCCAGGTCAAGGTGCCGGCCGGTGTCAAGGACGGCCAGCGCATCAAGCTGCGTGGCAAGGGCGATCCGGGGATCAACGGTGGGCCCGACGGCGACCTGTACGTCATCGTGCACGTCGAGGGGCACAAGCTGTTCGGCCGCAAGGGCGACAACTTGACCATCACGGTGCCGGTCTCCTTCGACGAGGCGGTCCTCGGTGCGGAGATCTCGGTGCCCACTCTCGACGGTGCACCGGTGCGCATCAAGGTTCCGGCCGGAACCCCCAACGGTCGCACGATGCGCGCTCGCGGCAAGGGCGGCACGAAGAAGGACGGTACGCGCGGCGACCTGCTCGTCACGATCGAGGTCCAGGTGCCGGCCGAGCTCACGCCGGAGCAGCGGGAGGCCGTCGAGGCGCTGCGCGCCGCACGTGGATCGGCGACCCCTCGTGATGGACTGTTCTCCAGTGAGGCGATGTCATGAGCGAACCAGGGTTCAGTCCGCCGGGGCCCGAGGCGAAGGTGTTCGTCATCTCCGTGGCGGCAGAGCTGTCAGGTCTGCATCCGCAGACGTTGCGCACGTACGACCGGCTCGGCCTGGTGCAGGCCGGCCGCACCGCCGGCGGTGGTCGGCGCTACTCGTTGCGTGACGTCGAGCTGTTGCGCACGGTCGCCCGACTGACGGCCGAAGGTCTGGGGCTCGAGGGCGTCAAGCGTGTCATCGAGCTGGAGAACCAGGTCGCGGCGCTGCAGCAGCGTGTGACTGAGCTGACGGCCGAGCTGGCCGCCGCTCGCCAGGTCCAGAACCTGCCCGTGCCGTTCCCCGGCCAACAGGTCACCGTCTGGACGCGTCGGCGCCACAGGTGAGCGATCCTGACGTCGTGACGCAGCGGGCCCGGGTGCAGCGTCGGACGCTGACCGTCGTCGTGATCGCCCAGATACTCGGTGGTGCCGGGTTGGCGGCCGGGATCACGGTGGGTGCGCTCCTGGCCGAGGAGATGCTGGGTGGCGAAGGCCTCGCCGGTGTGCCCATCGCACTGTTCACACTCGGCGCCGCGCTCTCGGCGTACCTGGTCGGTCGGCTGTGTCAACGGTCGGGTCGACGGATCGGCTTGGGCCTGGGCTTCTCGGTGGGCGGACTCGGTGCGATCGGCATCGTGGTGGCCGCCGCGATCGACAACGTGCCCCTGTTGCTCCTGACGCTGTTCGTCTACGGCGCCGGGTCGGCGACGAACCTGCAGTCGCGGTACGCCGGTGCCGACCTGGCGCTGCCGCACGAGCGCGGTCGGGCCATCAGTCTCGGACTGTTCTCCACGACGTTCGGCGCCGTCGCCGGGCCGAACCTGGTCGGCCCGATGGGGCGGTTCGCCGAACACCTCGACCTGCCGGCACTGTCCGGTCCGTTCGTGCTCGCCGCAGCCGCCTACCTGGCCGCCGGTGTGACGTACCTGCTGTTCCTGCGGCCGGACCCGCTGCTGCTCGCCCGTCGTCTGGAACTGGCACAAGCCGCCGCCGAGCCTGTCGTTGCGCCGGGGCCGGTGAGGATGCGCCGCGGCGTCTGGGTGGGCGCGATCGTCATGATCACGACCCAGATCGCGATGGCGGCGATCATGACCATGACACCGGTCCACATGAAGCACCATCACCACGACCTGTCGGCGGTCGGGCTGGTGATCGGACTGCACATCGCGGCGATGTACCTGCCGTCGCCGATCACCGGAGTGCTGGTCGACCGGATCGGACGAACGGCCATGGCCGCGGCCGCCGGCATCGTGCTGTTGATCGCGGGCGTCACCGGTGCATTGGCCCCAGGCGGGTCGCTGGCGTGGATGATCGTCGCCCTGATGCTGCTGGGACTGGGCTGGAACCTCGGCCTGATCGCGGGCACCGCGATGCTGGTCGATGCGACCGATCAGGCCGAGCGGCCACGGGTCCAGGGCAGCGTCGACGTGTTGATCGCGTTGGCCGGAGCCGGCGGCGGGG
>DATMSF010000058.1:0-3971 GCA_035565535.1 Aeromicrobium sp. | reverse complement strand
GGTTTCGTGCCTTCGCCCTTGAGCGAGACCAGCTTGTCGATCTGCTTGCTCAGATCCTCGAGCCGCTTGCGCAACCTCTTGATGTCCGCGTCGGTGGGCAGTTTGTCACGCAGGTCGCCGGCGGCCTTCCGGGCCTTGTTCTCGACCGAGCCGGCCGACTTGATGATGTCGTCGATCACCTTCTTGGTGTCGTCGATCGCATCGCTCAGGAACGACGTGAGAGTGCTCTCGAGCTTCTTGCTCTTGGCCATGATGTGCTCCTTGGTTCTGTGAGGAGTGCCGGTACGCGCGCTCGACGCCACGTACCGCGTCAGATACTACGCACACCGATCGTGATCACCGTCACACTCGCACGCCTGGGCCCGGCGCGGGTGACGGCGCCTCAGGGCGCTGCTGGCCGCCTGAGTCGCGTCAGCCACACTCCGGGTCGGGGCTGCGCCTCACCCTCCGCGACGAAGCCGTGCTTGCTGTACAACGCGACGCCCGGTGGATTGTCCCGACCCGTGGTGACCACGATGTCGTGGCCCGATTCACGCTCGATGATCCACGACATCAAGGCGCTCCCGATCCCACGCCGGTGGGCCGACGGATGCACCATGACCTTCTCGATCTCGGCCACCGGGCCGGTGCGCCAGGCCGCTGCCCCCACCAGCTCGGTGCCTTCCCACGCCACGACCCATGAGCCGCGAAAGCCCGCCAGCGCGGTGTGATCTTGCTGCAGCGGCGGGATGTCCCGGGTTCCGATCAGCGCCGCCTCGATCTCGAAGGCCGTGCGCTGCAGATCCAGCAGAGCCGATGCGAAGTACGGATCGGCCGCCGGGTCGGGCGAGCTGAGGATCATCGCCGTCACCCTACCGCCGGCGCGTCATCGTGATCAGCGGTTCTTCCACACCGGAGCCCGCTTCGAGGCGAACGCCATCACGCCCTCCATGGCGTCCTCGCTGATCAGCAGCTGGTCCATCGCGTCGGTCCGATGACGGACGGCATCGACCTCGTCGGCCACGTGACGCGAATCCTCGATCGCCTGCAGCGACAGCCGCACCGACGTCGGCGAGACGGCGACGATCTCCTGCGCCAACGCTCGGGCCGACGCCATCACCTCGCCCGCCGGCGCGAGGCGCGACACGAGTCCGAGTCGATTCGCCTCGGTGGCATCCATCGACCGACCCGTCAGGATCAGCTCGTTCGCGACCGCCGGCGGGATCCGGCGCGGCAGTCGCACGACGCCACCGGCTGCCGCGAACAGGCCCACCTTGACCTCGGGGAGCGCGAACGTCGCATGCGCCTCGTCGGCCACGACCAGGGAGCACGCCAAGGCGATCTCGAACCCGCCACCGTAGGCGATGCCGTTGACGGCTGCGATGACCGGCTTGGTGAGCCGCCGCGACGTGAGACCGCCGAAGCCGCTGTCGGGGAACCAGGGGTAGCCACCGCTGGCCGTCGCCCCCAGGTCGTTGCCGGCGCAGAACGCCTTGTCGCCCGCGCCCGTCACGATCGCCACCCACAGGTCGCGGTCGGCCTCGAACGTGTCGAACACCTGCTCCAGCTCCAGGTGGGCCTCGACGTGCAGCGCGTTGCGCACCTCGGGGCGTTCGATCGTCACCTCGAGGACTCGGCCGTCCCGCCGCACCGAGATGAACTGGTAGTCATCGCGAAGTCCCAGCGCGACGCGCGGCGCGAATTCCTCGGACCGCTCGCGAGTCAGGGTCACCCGGTTGCCGTATCCGAAGGAACGCACCCACACCCGCGAGCCGATCGGATCGGTGTCGTTGAGCAGCGCGTGGATCTCGGGGTCGCCGTCGAACGGATTGGCCAGGAACCTCGACCCGTCGGACTCGAGTCGGCCGATCACGATCGCCACGTCGGTCCGACGACCCTTCGCCACCGTGAAGGTCTCGATGGTCGCCCAGCCCTCGAACGGACCCTGTGCGGTCGCGGGTGCCTCGACCCGGTCGAGCTCACGTTGCACGTCATCGGAGTCGATGCGTGGCCAGTCGGCCGGGGTCGCCGAGTACACGCCTGCTGAGTACTTCGACATCAGTCCCCCGTTGGCGCCCACCAGGACGGTGTCACCCGTGCGGGCCCGTGCCACGGCTTCGACGATCGCGTGCGTCGAGTAGTTGTTGCCCGGTCCTCCGAAGAACGGCAGACCGCCGGTCAGCGTGAAGCCTCGCGGGTCGTCTGCAGCCAGTCCCAGCCCGTCGCACACCGCGCTGACGGCGATCGGGAAACAGCTGTACAGGTCCATCGCGTCGACGTCGTCCAGCGTGATCCCGGCCTTGGCCAAGGCCGTCTCGATCGACGTGACGGCAGCAGGTGCCGCGCCGAGGTCCGGTCGGTCCATGAGAGGCCGTTCCTGCAGGTCGGCGTGGCCGTGCACGAACACCCAGCGGTCCTGCGGCACGGCGAGTCGACGCGCGTTCTCCACCGACGTCAACAGCACGGCCGCGCCCTGATTGACCAGGTCGCGGGCGATCAGGCTCTTCGGGTAGGGATCGGCCACCATGCGGTTGGCCTGATTCACCTGGGTCAGCTCCGCAGGCGTTCGGACCTGCTGAACTGCGGCGAACGGATTCGTCGCAGCCACCTGGGTGAGCGGCGCGAACAGCTCACCCATGGCCCGGGCGTACTCGGCGCGGGTCTGCCCGAGGTTCGCCCGACGCGCGTGCTCGATCAGCGCGTACTGGTTGGGCATCTCGATCAGCCCGTGTCGCACCTGGTCCAGGCTCGCGATGCCGCGGATCCCGAAGCCGCGATCCTCCAGCTGTCCGCCCGGGTCTTCTGCCCAGCTCGGCTGGTCCTCCCCCGCCAAGTGCCGCACGGTCGACATCGCCTCGGCACCGACGATCAAGGCGACCTCGGAGCGGCCGTGGGCGATCTCCTCGCCCATCTCGCCGACGAGTCGCTGGGGACTCTGCCCACCGACGACCTCGACGATCGCGCGGAGCGGATCCGCTCCGATCCGTCGGCCGATCGACCGCGGCACGTTCGTCGACCCTCCGAAGGGAGCGGTCGCGATCGGGCTCGACACCTCGAACTGGCGGACGGCCGCGATCGTGTCGATCGACCCACCCCCGATCCTGGCGTCCAGCATCGCGCGTCGAGCAGCCTCAGCGCCCAGCTCGACCGGCGACCAGCCGTGGTAGTCGTCGGCCTCGATCGGGTCGGACACCTGGCCGACGCCGATCACGACAGGGGTACGGGGGTCCAGATCGTCCACAGAAGTCACGACTCTGACAGTACCGGTGTCACGATCACCGCCGGCAGCGAGTCGTGCTCCTGGTGGGACTCGAACCCACACTGGGACGGGTTTAAGCCGTCTGCCTCTGCCGATTGGGCTACAGGAGCGCTGGGGCCAGATTAGGCGACCACGACGTGGTCGGGTTCCTGACCGGCCGCGAGGCGCCCGATCTGGCGGCGCAGCAGCGCTTCGACACGGGTGGCCATCGACGACGACATGCCGCCGACGTGCGGGGTGATGATCGTGTGCGGCACCGTCCACAGCAGGTGGTCCGGCGGCAATGGCTCGGGGTCGAACACGTCCGACGCGAACCCGATGCGTCCGCCCTCGGCGACCACGGCATCGGTCACCACGACCTTGCCGCGAGACACGTTCACCACGACAGCGCCATCAGGCAGCCGCGCCAGGAAGTCGGCGTCGACCAAGCCGACCGTGGACTCGGTCAGCGGCACCGCGATCACGACCGCGTCGGCGGACGAGAGCAGGGCGGGTAGCTCGTCGATGCCGTGCACGTCGTCGCGTGGGGTCGACGCCACGTTCACCACGACCGCGCCGAAGCCCGCCAACCGAGCCATCAGCTCGCTGCCGATCCCACCGACGCCGATCAGCACGATGCGTCGGCCGATGAGTCCGGGTGCCCAGTGCTTGGCCCAGGTGCGCTCGCGCTGGGCGTCGCCGAACTCGTCCATCCGACGCGTCGCGGTCAGCAACAGCGCCATCGCCAGCTCGG
>DATMSF010000057.1:0-2691 GCA_035565535.1 Aeromicrobium sp. | reverse complement strand
CTACGGATCGCCGTCGTCGCCGTCGATCCCACCCGTCGCCGTGGTGGTGGCGCCCTGCTGGGTGATCGGATCCGGATGAACTCGCTTGACGGTGACCGGGTCTACTTCCGGTCGTTGGCGACCCGCGGCGCCCACGAGCTGCCCGACTACATCAACGGCGTGACCGACGTGCTGAAGGCGGCCGGGTTCGACCTGATCATCGTCGAGACCCCCGGCATCGGTCAGGGTGACGCCGCGATCATCCCGTTCGTCGACACCTCGCTGTACGTCATGACGCCGGAGTTCGGCGCGGCGTCGCAGCTGGAGAAGATCGACATGCTCGACTTCGCCGACACCGTGGCGATCAACAAGTTCGAGCGTCGCGGTGCCGCCGACGCGATGCGCGATGTCGGCCGACAGATGGTGCGCAACCGCGAGGCCTTCGGCTCCGGCCCTGACGACATGCCCGTGTACGGCACGTCCGCCGCCACGTTCAACGACGACGGCGTCACGGCGCTCTACCAGCACCTGCGCGGCCTGCTGGCCGACAAGGGCCTCCCGGTCGACGAGGGCACGCTCGAGCCGGTGGCCGGCAAGCGCTCGACCCGCATCGCCCAGATCCTGCCTGCGACCCGCGTCCGCTACCTGGCCGAGATCGCCGAGACGGTGCGCGGCTACCACGCCGAGACCGACGTCATCGCGCAGCAGGCCGCCCGAGCCCAGCGGTTCGCCGAGGTCGCAGCAGAGCTGCCCGACGACGCCGCCGTCGCCGCACTGGCCGCGGATGCGACCGACGACGTCCCCTCGCAGACGCGCGAGCAGCTGGAGGCCTGGCCGTCGATCGTCGAGTCCTACTCAGGCGACGAGCAGGTCGTCAGGGTGCGCGACAAGGAGCTGCGCACGCCGTTGACCCGGACCAGCCTGTCGGGCAACAAGATCCGCCGCGTGGCCCTGCCCCGCTTCCGCGACCACGGCGAGCTGGTCCGCTGGTTCCGTCGCGAGAACCTGCCCGGCTACTTCCCCTTCACCGCCGGCGTCTTCCCGTTCAAGCGCGACAACGAGGACCCGGCGCGCATGTTCGCCGGTGAAGGTGACCCGTTCCGCACCAACCGCCGGTTCAAGCTGCTGTCCGAGGGGCAGCCGGCCACGCGCCTGTCGACGGCGTTCGACTCGGTGACGCTCTACGGCCGGGACCCGGCCGAGCGTCCCGACATCTACGGCAAGGTCGGCACGTCCGGCGTCTCGGTCGCGACGCTGGACGACATGAAGGCGCTGTACGACGGCTTCGACCTGCTCGATCCGACCACGAGCGTCTCGATGACGATCAACGGGCCCGCACCGACCGTCCTGGCGTTCTTCCTCAACACGGCGATCGAGCAGGCCGCCGAGCGTGGCATCAGCGCTGCCGAGGCCTTGCGGACGGTCCGCGGCACGGTCCAGGCCGACATCCTCAAGGAGGACCAGGGGCAGAACACGTGCTTGTTCTCCACCGAGTTCAGCCTGCGCATGATGGGCGACATCCAGCAGTGGTTCATCGAGAACGGCGTGCGCAACTTCTACTCGGTCTCGATCTCGGGCTATCACATCGCCGAGGCCGGAGCCAACCCCATCAGCCAGCTCGCCTTCACGCTGGCCAACGGCTTCACCTACGTCGAGTCGTACCTGGCGCGCGGCATGGACATCGACGACTTCGCGCCCAACCTGTCGTTCTTCTTCTCCAACGGCATGGACCCCGAGTACTCGGTCATGGGCCGCGTCGCCCGCCGCATCTGGGCCGTCGCGATGAAGGAGAAGTACGGCGCCAACGAGCGGTCGCAGAAGCTGAAGTATCACGTCCAGACGTCGGGGCGTTCACTGCACGCGCAGGAGATGGATTTCAACGACATCCGCACGACCCTGCAGGCACTCATCGCGATCTACGACAACGCCAACAGCTTGCACACGAACGCCTACGACGAAGCCGTCACGACCCCCACGGCCGAGTCGGTCCGCCGCGCCCTGGCGATCCAGCTGATCATCAACCGCGAGTGGGGGCTGGCGGTCAACGAGAACCCGTTGCAGGGATCGTTCATCATCGACGAGCTCACCGATCTGGTCGAGGAGGCCGTGCTGGCCGAGTTCGATGCCATCAACGAGCGTGGTGGCGTGCTGGGCGCCATGGAGACCGGCTACCAGCGCGGTCGCATCCAGGACGAGTCGATGCTCTACGAGCACAAGAAGCACGACGGCTCGCTGCCGCTGATCGGTGTCAACACCTTCTTGGACCCCAACCCCAAGCAGGAGCACGTCGAGATCGAGCTGGCCCGGGCCACCGAGGACGAGAAGGCCTCCCAGCTGCGTCGCGTCACGCAGTTCCGCGAGGACCACCGTGAGGAGGCCGAGGTCGCGCTCGCGCGCCTGAAGCAGGCCGCCACGAGCCACGAGAACGTCTTCGCGGTCCTGATGGACGCTGCCAAGGTCTGCTCGCTGGGTCAGATCACCGAGGCGTTCTTCGAGGTCGGCGGCGCCTACCGACGCAACGTCTGACTCGCCCACCACTCGCGGACGCCGGCGTGGCGCCGGCGACGACCTCATCGACAGGATCCGTGGGTCACCAGCCTCGACCGGTCGAATCCTGTGCGGAGCACTAGGCTGGTCGGCGATGTCCACACCGCTTCCTTGGCTCGCGCCACACCGCACCACGCCGTTCGACGGTCAGATCCTGGTACCCGG
>DATMSF010000056.1:0-12049 GCA_035565535.1 Aeromicrobium sp. | reverse complement strand
GGCGATGCTGAAGACGCGGCGTACACCGCGGCCGTCCGCCTCGGCGTGCGGAACGTGCAGCTCCAGGTACTGACCTGGTTCGAACCGCAACGGCGAGCGGGGACGGAACACCAGCTCGTGGGTGCCATCACCGTGGTCCCGGCGCTCGATGAGCTCCAGGCGCACACCCATGCGGCGTGCGAAGGCGAACGCCACCAGGTTGCCGACCAGCAGCGCCGCCACCTGCCACTGGTCACCGACGAAGAACGTCTGCGGCCTCTCCACGACGAGCAGCGAGGCGAGCGGGTACGCGTAGACAACGGCCATCACGCCTGCGACGATCCACTGCTGGTGGCGTCGGGGCGGCAACGTCAGGGGCTCGCTGAGCATGAATCCGGCGAAGAACAGCAGCGGCGAGGTCTCCAGCGCGATTCGCGCGGCCTCGGGGAACGCCGTCCCGAAGTCGTGCAACGCCAGGACGACGAGCGTCCACGCGACCGCGACGAACAGCACACCCAGCCCCAGACGACGCGTCCGCCACAGCACCACGAACGCGCCCACCGCCACGTACGGCAGCAGGTCGGCCGAGGCGATCCACCACGACGCCGCCTGGCGGTCCAACGGGTCGACGTCGGCGATCCGCTGCACCAGGTAGGTGCCGAACGCTCCGGCCGCTGCCGGGTTCAGCACGTGGCGGCCGCGCCAGACCACGACGTACTTCGACAGCGCCGCCAGCACGCCGGCCACGGCGATCCAGGCGAGCTTGATACCACCCTCCTGGGGGACGAACAAGAAGAACAGCAGCAGCGCCGTGATGACGGACGACGCCAGGTGGGCAGGCACGCCGACGATGCGGCCGATCGCCCACGACGGCAGCGTCACCGCGACGAGCAGGACGACCAGCGAGGTCGCTTGACCCCGCACGGTCCAGAGCCCTTCGCCCAGGTCGCCGACACCGGTGTGGACGACGGCGACGACGACCAGGGCGATCAGCACGAGCAGGACCAGGCGGTACATCGAGACCCGGCCCAGGCGTCGATCCAGCAGGTCACGCGTTGCGGCAGCGACGTTCATGTGAAGACCTCTCCGGGCAATCCAGTGGACCAGATGATCGACCCGTCGGCGTGCACGCGGACGAACTCGTGGTCGAAGCGCGCCGTCAACACGTCAGGATCGGCGAAGAAGTGCGCCGTCGCCAGGCCGTCGGCCTGCATGCAGCTGTGCGGGACCAACGCCCACGTGGCCACCACCTCGCGCGTGGGACGGCCCGTTCGACCGTCCACGACGTGGTGCAGCCCGTCACCCCAGGCGCGCCGGTTGACGGCCGAGCCGCACAGCGCGTGCTGCGGCGGGAGCGTCACCACCCCGATCGCGCGACTCGCATCGGCGGGGTGCTCCAGCGCGACCCGCAGCGGCGCCGGACCGCAGTGGTAGAGGTCGCCACCGGCGTCGATCGTCGCCTCGTGGACGCCTGAGTCTCGCAGGATCGCGGCCACGAGGTCGACCAGCCGACCCTTGCCGGCTGCACCCACGTCCACCAGAACCGGTTCGCCGACCATGACGACGTCGCCGCGACGGTCCAGGACGTTCCAGTCCGGGACGTGGGCCACGCGACCTGTCGGCGTCAGCGAGTAGGTGGCGTCGTAGCCCAGGTCCGACAGCGCACGTCCGACCAGCGGGTTGACGGCTCCGGCCGTGACGTCGACCAGGTCGTCGTAGAACGCCAGCAGGACGTCGGCGCCGTCCAGGACGTGCTCACCGGACTGCTCGGCCAGGCGCATCACTGCCGAGTCCGCACGGAACCGTGACCAGGTGCGGTCGAACTGCTCGATCCGTGCGCTGATGCGATCGCGGACGTCGGGCGGCAACGGGTTCGGCGTGTCGATCTGCCACGCCGTCCCGATCGCGTCGAACGCCCAGGCCTGGCTCACCTCAAGCGCTGGCCTCGGCCTTGATCTGCTCCAGCGCCTTGTTGAAGCCCTGGCTGGTCAGCGACGAGCCCGACACCTTCGACACCGAGATCTCGTCGAGGCTCTTGCCGACCACTTCGTCGGCAATGCCGCTGATGAACTTCTGCTGGTACATCAGCGATTCGCCCTGGGCCCCCGGTTGCACGTCGACGGACTCCACCGTGCCGCCGCTGAGCGTGAGCGTCACGTCGACCGACGAGACGCCGCCGGGGTTGATGTAGTCCCCCGTCCCCTCGTACGTGCCGTCGGCATAGTCGCCGCTGACGCTTCCATCGGTCGATCCGGCGGGCGTCGAGGACTGGGTCGTGCCGGTCGGCTCTGCCGCCTCGCCGCTGTCGCTGCCGCACGCAGCAGTCATCATCAGCGCCGACGCCGCAGCGGTCACGGCGAAGATCTGTCGGGCATCGGGCAAGCGCATCGTGCGACTCCTGGTGGATCGGTGGGGCAGATCGGCGGGTTGAAGATTCAATCGGTCAGTTGTCGAACGTGCGGCGGCCGCCCGTGGTTCCCCGTCGGACCGGCCAGGTGCTGCACCCTCGTCGCGGTTCACATTCTCTCGCGCAGCGCCTGGGTGGCGGCGTGGAACCCCGCCATCCCGTGAACACCTCCGCCCGGAGGGGTGGACGCCGAGCACAAGTAGACGCCCGGGACGCCGAGCGAGTACGGCCGCGCAGTCAGGCGAGGGCGGGCAATCGTCTGCCACGGCGTGGCGGCCCCGGCGGTGATGTCGCCGCCGACGTAGTTGGCGTTCCCCGCCTCGAGATCGGCCGGACGGTGCACCGACATCGCGACGACCCGGTCGCGGACGCCCGGCGCGAACCGCTCGATCTGCGCCAACAGCGCTGGTGTCGCGTCGCCGTCGAAACCGTGCGGCACGTGGGCGTACGCCCAGATCGGGTGGACGTCACCGACCGACCGCGAGGGGTCGGCGACGTACTGCTGGCACAGCAGCACGAACGGCTGCTCGGGCATGCGGCCGCGGCCGACGGCGACCTCGGCGGCGTTGATCTGCGCCATCGTCCCGCCGAGGTGGACCGTCGCCGCGCCGGCGACCTCCGGGCGCGTCCACGGGATGCCACCCTCGATCGCCAGGTCGACCTTGAACGCAGCGGGGCCCCGTCTCCACCCGCGCAGACCACGGGCGACCCTGGGCGGCAGGCGGTCGCCCACGATCGTCAGGACCTGTTCGGGCGTCACGTCCAGCATCACGACGTCAGCGGCGGGCAACGTCGTGACCCGGTGGCCGGTCTCGATGCGGCCGCCCGCTGCCGTCAGCACCGAGACCAAGGCGTTCGCGATCGACTGCGACCCGCCCACCGCGACGGGCCATCCGTACGTGTGACCGAGCAGACCGAACATCATCCCCAGGGCACTGCCGAGGGGACGGTCGAGGCGCTGGAACGTGTGGGCTGCCATGCCGGCGAACAGGGCCGCCGCCTCGTCGCGCCAGCGACGCGTCGTCCACGTCGCCGGTAGCAGCGACCGCACACCGAATCTGCCGAACGTGAGGGGATGGTCGGGCACCCCGAGCACGGGACCGAAGATGTCCGCCGCGAGGTCGTCGACGTGCGGTGTCAAACCTCCGAACAGCGACCTCCAAGCGCTTCCGTCCGGCCCCAGCGCGGCCGCCGTCCGATCCAGGTCGCGATACAGCAGCCCGACGCGACCGTCGTCGAGCGGGTGGGCCGCCTCGACGTCGGCCCACGCCCACTCGAGCCCGTGCTGGTCCAGCTGCAACGATTGCAGGAACGGCGATGCCACTCCGGTCGGGTGAGCGGCGGAGCAGACGTCGTGGACCAGCCCCGGGACCGTCAGCTCGGCCGAGCGCATGCCACCGCCGATCGTGTCGTTGGCCTCCAGGACCGTCACGTCCCACCCGGCACGCGCCAGCACGATCGCGGCGGCGAGCCCGTTCGGTCCCGACCCGACGACGACCGCCGTCGTCATACCGGGCCACCACGAGACCGACGAGGAGGCCTCACTCCACGCGCTTCGTGACGCGGAAGCCCAGGTCGCCGTCCCACGGCTGGTGCGCCACCATGTCGGCGACGTCGACCTCGCCCTCCTCGATCACGCCGGTCGCAGCGTCGACGATGCGGTAGCGCTGGACCGGCTTCATCAGCGGCTGCGACTCGAGCATGATGACGCGCAGCTCGCCCGGCGCGAACCGGCACCGCTCCTGGATGGCGGACAGCAGCTGCTCGTCGTGCAGGTGGCCGTCGCCGAAGTTCCAGCCGATCGCCGAGCCGGCCACCATCTCGCCGTCGATGACGAATCGCTCCTCGTGGTCCTCGGCCGCGTGTGCGTAGAGCCCGAGGAGGGCGCGGCCGTGCGTGTGCAGGCTGCGGAAGGCGCCGACCTTGCCCATCAGTAGGTCGACGACGTCGGGCGGATACAGCTTGGCCAGCTGGCGTTGCGGCAGCTGAGCGGCCTTGGGCACCTGGGCCGCGTACGTCTCCTCCGCGCTGGTGCCGTCGGCGTGCCGGCCGAACAGCCATGCCGACGTGGGCCAGTTGCCGGCGTAGTAGCGCATCGAGGGCAGGAACGAGACCTGCCGGGGTCGCAGGTTGCCGTAGATCACCACGGAGACGACGGCGACCAGGCCGATCAGGATCAGCCACGGGTACTCGGTGTCGGCGAACCTCACCTGGCCGTGCTCGGCGAACAACCAGACGGCACCGAACATCATCACGACGTTCCACTCCAGCGGGACACCCATGGGGATCGCGCTCAGGATGTGCAGGTGGAACAGCACCATCGCGATGGCCACGGCCCAGCTGACGGTGCTGTTGGTCGACACCAGGAGCACCAGCGGCAGCGTGAACTCCACGACCGTGCCGCCGTGCGCCATCGCCTCGGCCAGCCTCGAGGGACGAACGTCGTGCTCGTGGTGCTTCCACAATCGCTTCTTGACGACCTTGGGATACAGCGGAGCGTTGCTGATCATGGTCGCGACCACGAACGGGAAGTGGCGGTTCAGCTTCGACGTCGCAGCACCCCACCACAACGCCACCATGACCAGCTGCGAAGCGATGATCATGTCGACGAACGGAATCAGCAGCGCAAATGCCGTCACCCAGTAGTGCTCGGCGCGGGCCGCGAGGAAGATCGTCTTGTCGCGCAGCCCCAGCAACGGCAGCAGCACGAGCAGGGGAACGAACCGCGTCGGTTCGATCATCGAGGTCAGCTCCGCGCCCGCGAGCAGGTCGGGAGCCCCGCCGTCGGCGTAGCGATCGGCCGGAGCGATCAAGATCCACACCGCCGAGGCCACCACGGCCACGTACAGCACGACGTCGAGCAGCGTGCGGGTGCTTCCGGCCGTGCCGGGGACGCGGTCCGGCCAGGCGGGCAGTCGGATCGTGCCCGGTCGCAGCCAGTACAGGAACGCACCGATCGGCGGCAGGAACCGCAGGGTCAGCGGACCGAATCCGCAGCCGAGGCCGAGCACCTCGAACAGCAGCGTCCAGATGATCACCTTCTGGAACACGACGGGTTCGGTCCACCAGTCGCGCCACTGCTCGATCCCCGCGATGCCAGGGGTGGCGGTCACGAATGCCGCCGCACCCAGGACGTAGAGGACGACCTTGAGCGCGTAGAGCAGGTAGATCCCCTTCGGCGTGCCGAAGCCGTGAACGGCCCAGTGCTGGACGAGCCGGCGTTGGCGTTCGGCTCGCGGCAGTGCCCGCCAGTCGTCGACGTCGAGGTCGGGCAGAGTGGGAGAGATCAGGCCCATGGCGTCCTCCGGGTACGGGTGGTCTGCGCGGCGATGACCTGAGAGTAGGGCAGCCGTACGCGGTTCTCGACTAGAACCTGTTCTATTTTTCCGTTAGACTCGTGACCCGAAGCACAGCGTGAGCGACCACATCGCGAGACGATTTTTCTGGCTGGACATGTCGGATTAGGCTTGCCTCAGTGGTTTGCGGCTGAACAGCCCCCACTCCCCTTCTTGTGTCAGGAGTACTCATGACGAGGCAGTTGCGTGTCGCAGTGGTCGGCGCGGGTCCTGCGGGTATCTATGCGTCCGACATCCTCACCAAGGCGGAGCTGCCTGAGGAGTTCGGTGGTGTGACGGTCGACATCATTGATCGGGATCCGACGCCGTTCGGTCTGATCCGGTACGGGGTGGCGCCTGATCATCCGCGGATCAAGGAGATCATCAAGGCCTTGTACCGGGTGATGGGCAATGAGAACATCCGGTTCTTCGGCAACGTCAACTACGGCACGGATCTGAAGCTGGATGATCTGCGGTCGTTCTACGACGCGGTGATCTTCGCGACCGGGGCGCGTCGGGACCGTGATCTGGACATTCCCGGGATCGAGCTGGAGGGTTCGTTCGGGGCTGCGGACTTCGTGTACTGGTACGACGGTCACCCTGACGTGGACCGGGACTGGAACTTCCAGCCGCACGCGGAGTCGGTCGCGGTGCTGGGGGTGGGCAACGTCGGGCTCGACGTCGCGCGGATCCTGGCCAAGACCGCCGACGAGCTGCTGGTGACCGAGATCCCCGACAACGTGTACGAGGGGTTGAAGAAGAACGCCACCCAGGACGTCCACATCTTCGCCCGCCGCGGCCCGGCTCAGGTCAAGTTCACCCCGATGGAGCTGCGCGAGCTGTCCCACTCGCCCAACATCGACGTCGTCGTGCACCCGGAGGGTTTTGAGTTCGACGAGGGGTCGATGGAAGCGATCCGGGCGTCCAAGAGCCAGAAGCTGGTCGTCGACGTCCTGCAGAACTACCTGGCCAAGGAGGAGTCGGGCGCGGCGCACCGCATCCACATCCACTTCTGCCAGAACCCCGTCGAGATCCTCGGCCAGGACGGCAAGGTCGTCGGCCTGCGCACCGAGGTCACCGAGCTCGACGGCACCGGCAACGTCCGCGGCACCGGCCAGTTCCAGGACTGGCCCGTCCAAGCGGTCTACCGCGCCATCGGCTACTACTCCGACAACCTGGCCGACCTACCGTTCGACACCGCCAACGGCGTCGTGCCCAACGACGGCGGACGCGTCATCGAGATCGACGGCAACCCGCTGCCCGGCGCCTACGTCACCGGCTGGATCAAGCGCGGACCCGTCGGCCTGATCGGCCACACCAAGTCCGACGCCGCCGAGACCATCCGCCTGCTGATCGAAGACCTCGACCAGCTGGTCGCACCCCCCAACGCCGAACGCGACGCCTTCGACCGCTACCTGCACGCCCAAGGCATCGAGTACACCACCTGGGCCGGCTGGGAGAAGCTCGACGCCCACGAACGCTCACTGGGCGACGCCCACCACATCGACCGCGAACGCGTCAAGGTCGTCCCCCGCGAACACATGGTCCGCATCGCGCGCAGCTGACGCCTCGCCCCGGCTACAGTCCTTCGGGGCGCTGGGCGGGACGCTCGACGATGTCGGGCAGGTCGGCCGGGACGTGCATGGGGTAGGACGGCAGCCGCTTCTCGAAGAACGACGTGATGCCCTCGACCAGGTCGGCACTGGTGAACCGCTCCGCGAGGGCGCGCGACTCGGCGGCGTGGGCGTGCCACGGCGAGTCGACCTCGAGCCCGTGCCACAGCATCTGCCGAGCCAGCGTCGTCGAGACCGGCGAGGTGTTGGCGACGATCTCGGCGGCGATCTGCAGCGCCTTGGCCTCGACCTGGTCGTCGGGGACGACATGGTTCGCCAGACCGGCCTCGAGTGCTTCGTCAGCAGCGATCAGCCGGCCGGTCAACACCCACTCCAGCGCCTTGCCCGGCGCGACGACGCGCGGCAGGTACCACGTGGACGCCGCCTCGGGGACGAGTGCGCGTCGGTTGAACACGAAGCCGTAACGCGTCGACTCACCGACGACTCGCACGTCCATCGGCAACGTCATGGTGGCGCCGATCCCGACGGCCGACCCCTGGATCGCGCCGATCACCGGCTTGAGCGAGCCGCCGAACGCCAGTCCCGCGAAACCGCCGGAGTCGCGCTCGACCCCGGTGATCGGGCCGCCTGCGACCTCCTCGAACCCACCGTCGTCGCCGAGGGTTCCCGACGCCGCGGCCTCCAGGTCGGCGCCTGCACAGAAGTGTCCACCAGAGCCCGTCACGACGATGACACGCACGTCGTTGTCGGCGTTGGCCGTGTCCACCGCGCGACCGATCTCGACGGCCATCTTCTTGGTGAACGTGTTGCGCTTGTCCGGCCGGTTGAACCGGATCGTGGCGATGCCGTCCGCGACGTCGTAGTCCAGGTTCGACAGCGTGAGGCTCTTGTCGCTCATCGGGGCAGCTCCTTGTGCGTGATGCGGTCGAGCACGACCGTACCGCAAACCGGTCAGCGCTGACTGGTGACGGTGGTCAGTCGTCGAGCCGCAGCACCTGCACGTGGCACGGTCCGTCGCCCTGCACGGGGATCTTCGTGATCTCGAACGCGACCGACCCACCCGCGGCGATCTGCTCCAGCCGTGTCGTCCGGGCCGCCTGCGCCGTGCCGTCCGCCGGGCCGACCTGGACCGTCACCTGGAACGAGGCCAGGTCCTTGCCCGAGTTGACCAGGTCGCCGGCCGCCGTCCACGTCTTGTCGTCCTGGAAGCACCGGAAGCTCGACAGCACCTCGGGAGCAGGCGTCCCGTCGAAGTCGGCGAACGGGACCTCCGCCGTCTGCTTCTCGGCCTTCTCGGTCGGGGCGGTGGACGGCTGCGCGCCGGCAGCCGGCGTCGACGTGGGCTCGGGCTCAGAGCTTCCGGAGGCGCAGGCGGTCAGCACGAGCAGAGCACCAGTCACGGCGACGGCTCGACCCACGATGACGGACATGCCCTCATCCCATCACGTCGGATCGGACAGCGCGCGCCTGACGCGCTCGGCGACCTCCTCAGGGCTTCGGGTCGACCGGATCACCACGACGGAGGCGACATCCTCTCCGAGGGAAGCCTGTGAGATGACCAGGTCCATCGCCGCGTCGAGCTCGGCCTCCGGGTCGCCGGCATCGCCACGCAGCCAGCGCCGAAGGACGTGGTTGTGCGCGGCCACGACCGATGCCGCCATCAGCTCGGCTCGCAGGTCGGCGTCGTGGAGATCGGGCCACCGCGCTCGCAGCGACTCGGCGAACGTCTTCTGGTACTGCCGCTGTCCCGCGTTCTCCCGATCCCGCAGCGCCGGGACCTGGCTGATCAATCGATAGCGCTGCCGGGCCCGCTCACCCTCCGCGACGTAGTGGCGCAGCACGATCCGCGCGGCCTCCACGACCGCCAGGTCACGGGTCGCGGGCGCTGCGGAGTCCAGCCGCGCCGTGATGCGGGCCAGCAGCTCGTCGTGAGCGGGGAAGATGACCGCTTCCTTCGATCCGTAGTGACGAAAGAACGTCGTCCGCCCGACGCCGGCGCGCGCGGCGATGTCCTCGACCGTCGTCTCGTCGTACCCGCGTTCGGCGAACAGCGCGAACGCGGCATCGACCAGTCGCTCGCTGGCCGGAACAGCCATCTGCATTCCTCCGACGGTTACTTGGGAGTACGGCGTACCTTTACTAGGGTACTGAGTACCATACCGGTGATGCGACGTCGAAAAGGGAGCACATGAGTCAGATCCAGCGAGTCGGAGTGGTCGGCGGAGGCCTGATGGGCTCGGGCATCGTCGAAGTGGTGGCACGCGCCGGCGGCGACGTCGTCAACGTCGAGGTGTCGGCCGAGGCCGCGAAAGCCGCGGAGTCACGCGTGCGCGAGTCGCTCGACCGGGCGGTCTCTCGGGGCAAGCTGACCCAGGAGGATGCCGACGAGGCGCTGGGACGCGTCCGCTTCGTCGACACGATCGAGGAGCTGGCCGACCGCGATCTGGTCGTCGAGGCAGCCAGCGAGGACGAGGCCACCAAGCTCGAGCTGTTCCGCCGCATCGGCGCCCTGCTGGAGTCCGACGACGCCGTCCTGGCCTCCAACACCTCGTCGATCCCGATCGTCAAGCTCGGCGCCGTCTCCGGCCGGGCCGCACATGTGATGGGGGTGCACTTCTTCAACCCCGCGCCGGTCATGCAGCTGGTCGAGCTCATCCCGTCGCTGACGACCGCGCCCCAGACACTCGAGCGGATGCGGACGTGGGTGTCGGACGCCCTGGGCAAGAAGCCCATCGATGCGACCGACCGCGCCGGATTCATCGTGAACTCGCTGCTCGTGCCCTATCTGCTGTCGGCGATTCGGATGTACGAGGCCGGCTACGCCTCCGCCGAGGACATCGACCGGGGCATGGTGCTCGGCTGCGGCCACCCCATGGGTCCGCTCGCCCTGTCGGACCTGATCGGTCTCGACACGATCCGCGCCATCGGCATCTCGATGTACGAGGAGTTCAAGGAGCCGCTGTACTCACCGCCGCCGTTGCTAGACCGCATGGTCGATGCGGGCCTGCTCGGCAAGAAGTCCGGACACGGGTTCTACCCGTACGAGTGAGGTGACGAGCGGTCGGCGCAGGCGTCAGTCGACCGGCACGGCGCGGCGACCGGTGCTGCCGGGCTGCAGGGTGAGGAACAAGCCCTCCGACTCGGCGCACAGACCGCCCTGCTGACGCAGCTCTCCGCGCACGAAGATCTTGCGACCCTCGATACGCTCGACCCAGGCGGTCACGTCCAGGTCGACGTCGATGGGCGTCACCGCGCGGTAGTTCGTCGTCAGGTAGGCGGTGCGGGTCATGCCTTCGGCCGCCAGGCCCGACTGGATGCCCAGCACCTCGTCGAACAACAACGCGACGGCACCGCCGTGAGCTGCCATCCCTCCGCCCATGAACCACCGACCGAAGCGGACCGTGCCCTCGACGCGACCCGGTTCACGCTTGCTGACTCGCAGCTCGGGCAGCATCGCATGGCCTCGGACCGGCAGCTGCATCAGCCGGCCGTTGACCTGGTGCCGTTCCTCGGTCTCCAGCGGAGCCAGGGCGTCGCTCCACGCGGCGATCTCCGCGGACAGCTTCTCGATCGTCGGCTGGTCCATCCGCATCGAGGCCAACCGGTCCTGGAACCGGTGCAGGTTCTGCACCAGTTCGGAGTACGCCTCGACCTCGGAGGGCTCGAAATCACCTTGGAAGATTGCCTGCCATGCCACGTGGCGAGCGTATCGGGCCCACCACTTCCCGCGGATCCCGGTGGGGCGGTGCGTTAGCGACGTATCCCGGTGGAGCGGTGCCTGAGCGACGTTACCAGGGGGTGGACAGGTCGCCTACACACCGGCCCATGGAACGTCGGATCAGGATTCTGCGGCGAGGTGGTCCAGCTGAGCCGCGACACTCAGCTCGGCCGCACCCCACAGGACAGGGTCGACATCGGCGTAGACGACCTCGACGACCTCGCGGGCAGTGGTGGCCCCGGCGGCGACCGCCGCGCGCACCTGGTCAAGACGCTCGGCACGGTGCTCGAGGTAGTAGTCGACGAACGGTGCGGGATCGTCCACGACCGGGCCGTGGCCCGGCAGGATCCGCTGCACGGCGCCCTCCTCGATCAGCTGGCGGATCAGTGCCAACGAGTCCAGGTACGGACCCAGCACGCCGTCCGGGTGGGCGATGACGGTGGTCCCGCGGCCCAGGATCGTGTCACCACTGAGCAGGCTGCCCTCGTCGGGAAGCAGGAAGCACGTCGAGTCCGTCGTGTGTCCGGGGGTGTGCAGGACATCGATCAGCAAACCATCGATCTCGAGTCGTTCCCCGTCGACCAACGGCCCCGCACCACGACAGAACTCCTCGTCGGTCGCCCGGCATACCGCACCGGTCATCTCGGCGAACCGGGCCAACGACTCGGTGTGGTCGAAGTGTCGATGCGTGAACAACACCAGCGCGACGTCGCCACCAGCAGCGGCAGCCACCGCCTGCAGATGCGCGTCATCGGCCGGTCCCGGATCGACGACCACGGCCCGGCCCTGACCCTCACGCAGGATCCACGTGTTGGTGCCGTCCAGGGTCATGATGCCGGGGTTCTCGGCCAGCACGAACGACGCACGGCCGGTGACGTCAGTGACCGTCATGAGCGCCCTCTCCCAAGTAGGTCTCCAGGAACAGCTCGTCACCCTCGGCCACGAGCTTGGGTTCGATGGTAGAGAACGTACGCGTCGCGGCGACGTCGACGATGTCGGCAGCACGGTGCGCGGCCACCTCACGGCACGTCGCGAT
>DATMSF010000055.1:0-2131 GCA_035565535.1 Aeromicrobium sp. | reverse complement strand
GGTTGTCGAGCAGACCGCCGTACTCGCGGGCGAACGGGACGCCCTGCGCGACAGCCTGGTCGATGATGTTCACCGAGACCTGGGCCAGACGGTACGAGTTTGACTCGCGCGAACGGTAGTCGCCGCCCTTGACCGTGTCGTAGAACAGGCGGTAGATCGAGTCACCGTCGTTGCGGTAGTTCTTGGCCGCGTTGATGCCGCCCTGGGCAGCGATCGAGTGCGCGCGCCGCGGGCTGTCCTGGTAGCAGAAGCTGGTGACCTGGTAGCCGGCTTCGCCGAGGGTCGCGGCCGCGGAGGCGCCTGCCAGACCCGTGCCGACGATGATGACCTTGATCTTGCGCCGATTGGCCGGGTTGACCAGCAACATGTCGAACTTGCGCTGGTCCCAGACCTTCTCGATCGGCAGGCCGGTGGGCGCCTTCGTGTCGGCGATGTCGTCGCCGAGTGCGTAGTACTGCAGTGCCACGTCGCTCACGCGTCAGCCTCCGTAGTTGAAGAAGAAGATGGAGAACGGCACCGCGAGGAAGCCGATCGTGATGACCACCGCGATGACGATCGCGACCGTGTTGGCCGAGGACTCCACGCGTCGGGCCGACCGGTTCTGACCCAGGGTCGTCAGCGCGCTCCAGAAGCCGTGCCACAAGTGGAATCCGACTGCGATCATCGCCAGCGTGTAGAACAGCAGCACCCAGAAGTGGATGTCGACGCCGCTGCCGTCGAAGGTGTTGTGCAGCTTGGTGAACGGGTCGTCGGAGGCTCCGCCGGGATGGATGTCGTTGGTCGTCAGGTTCAGGATGTGGAAGACGATGAACAGCGCGATCGTGACGCCGCCCCATCGCATCGTGAACGAGGCGTAGCTGCGCTGGTTGCCGCGCGGATTCTGCTTGGTCTGGTACCGCTTGACGCCGTGCGCGCCCGACGCCTTCTTGTTGCGCATCCACAGCGTGACGGCGCAGTACGCGTGGACCAGCACGGAGACCAGCAGCACGACGCGCACGATCCACAGCAGGCCTTCGTGCGGGAGCATCGGCTCGCCGAACTCGCGCAGGTGGTGCGCGTACTCGTTGAACGCCTCGGCGCTGTCGAACGCCTTGAGATTGCCGTACATGTGCAGCACCAGATAGCCCACCATGATGAGCCCGGACACCGCCATCGCGTACTTCTTGGCGACGGTCGAGGTCCATGCGCTCTGAGGCTGGACCCGCGACGGCCGCGAGGTATTTGTTGTGGCCACGGGCACACGGTACGACTGTTCGACGATTCACGCTAAGTCATGTTGAGGCCCACCTGCATAACCAACGGGCATGAGACACTGGTGAGCATGCAGGTACATCAGCTGGCCTACTTCGTCGCTGTCGCCCGAGAACGTCATTTCACGCGGGCTGCCGAGGAGACCGGCGTGTCGCAACCGAACCTGTCCAAGCAGGTCAGAGCGTTGGAGAACGCGCTCGGCACCCAGCTGTTCGTCCGCGGGCGGTCCGGCGTCGAGCTGACCAGCGCCGGCGAAGCGCTCCTTCCACACGCCGAGCGCATCCTGATCGAGGTCGAGACCGCGCAGCGTTCTGTGCAAGAAGTCACGTCCTTGCGACGCGGCCGGGTCCGCCTCGGTGCGACCCCGGCGATCTGCGAGGGGCTGCTTCCCGAGGCACTGACCGCGTTCCGTGCCATCCACCCCGGCATCGATCTCGAGGTGCAGGAGGGCGGCTCCGGTCTGCTGACCCGTGACCTGTCCGAAGGACGCCTCGACGTCGCGCTGCTGATCGCCCCGCTGCGGGTCGACGCTCCCGATCTGGTGACGACACCGGTCCTGCGTGAGCGGCTGGTGCTGGCCAGTCCGCGCGATACCGACATGCCCGACCATCTGCGCATCGCCGAGCTCGACGGCCTGCCGTTGGTGATGTTCCGCGAAGGCTACGACCTTCGCGAGGTCACCGGCCGCGCCTGCCGCGACGCGGGGTTCTCCCCCACCGTCGCGATCGAAGGCGGCGAGATGGGAGGCGTCCTGCGCTTCGTCGAGGCCGGACTCGGGCACGCCGTCGTCCCGGCCATGGTGCTGCCGTCGCGACCCGCACTCCAGGCCTCGACGCTGGGCGAACCTCCGCTCGAACGCGTCATCGCGATCTCGCACCGG
>DATMSF010000054.1:0-12744 GCA_035565535.1 Aeromicrobium sp. | reverse complement strand
CACAGAGAGGTGCCGCCATGGCCGACTTCACCGCAGAGTTCGACACCGACAAGGACGCGACGAAGGAGACGCTGACCAAGCTGATCAGCAAGATCGGCGTCCTGACCTGGAACGGCGACGAGGGTTCGTTCAAGGGCGAAGGACGCGCCGGCGGGGTCAAGGGCAACGTGGCGGTCAGCGACCGCGGCGGGGTCACCCGGGTGCAGTTCGGCTACTCGCTGCCGTTCAAGCTCAAGATGTTCGGCGGCGTGATCGACGAGCAGATCCGTTCCGGCCTGGAGAAGGGCGGCGGACGAGTCATCAGCTGACCTCGCCCACCGCCCTGCGGGCCGTCAGAACGTGTCGTTGATCGTGATGCGGTCGTAGGAGTCCGGCATCTCGTCGGCGCTGAAGCAGTCGAGCGTCGTGGTCTCGCCGACGTTGATCTGCTCGGTGCTGCAGTCGACCACCGCCAGCACCTCCGATCCCTGCATGAACTTGATCTCGACGATCGCCCCGTCCTTCTCGTCACGGTTGTTCGTGACCTTCAAACCGGTGATCTCGGGGCTGCCCAGGGCGTCCTCGGAGACCGACCAGCCCGCGCCGTAGTCGAAGCCGAGCACCGAGAACTCCTCACCGGGCTCGATCGTCAACGGATTGTCGGGTCCGCCGGGCTGGCTGTCCTTGGCCTGCTCGGCCTCGACCGACTTCTCGATCTCGTTGGCGGCGCCGCCCAGCAGCGCCAGACAACCGCCGATGAGCAGCACGAACGCGGCGATGATGCCGAGCATCACGTTGCGGAACGTGTGCGACTTCTTTGCGGGCGCCGCGGGAGCGGGTGCCTGGGTGTGCGCGGTCCAGCGAGTGCCGTCCCAGAAGCGCATCTGCCCCTGAGCGTCGGGGTAGAAGCCGGCGGGTGTCGACGGGTCGGGGGTCGACTCCCCGGGAGCGTGTTGATCGGACATCGGTGTTCCCCTCGGTGCGGGCGGGCCGCCCGATGCGGTCCGCTCGCAGATCACACTGGGGCGCAGCGGCAGGATCCGGTGTCCGAACGGTCCGTGCCTGTCCGGTCGAGCCAGTCAGATGGCCCTATCGAGCCAGCGACCTCAGGACAGCTGCAGAGCAGCGCCGACGAGCGCGGTGCTGACGCCGACCATCACGGCCAGCACCAACAGGCTGCTCAGGATCCACCTGCGCCGCGACTGGGTGGCGGCGGACAACAACTCGATGCGGGTGTCGTTCATCTCTCCCTCTCATGGTCCTCCCTCAAGGACCACTACCCCGATACCGACGATGCTACCGCGCGAACGGGCCGACGTCGCGTTTCTGCTGAGAATTCAGCGCCGGAACGCGACGAGCTTGGCCAGCTCGGTGTCGCTGAGCTCGGTGAGTGCGGCTTCTCCGCTGTTGACGATCGCATCGGCCAGCGTCCGCTTGGCCGAGATCAGCTCGGCGATCGACTCCTCGATCGTGCCTTCGCTGACCAGCCGGTGGACCTGCACCGACCGGGTCTGCCCGATGCGGTGGGCGCGGTCGGTGGCCTGGTCCTCGACGGCCGGATTCCACCAGCGATCGAAGTGGATGACGTGGTCGGCGCGGGTGAGGTTCAAGCCGGTGCCGGCGGCCTTCAGGGACAGCACGAACACGGGGATCTCGCCGTCTTGGAAGCTGCGCACCATCTCCTCGCGCGTAGGTACGCTGGTGCCGCCGTGCAGGAACTGCGACGCCACCTTCTTCTCGCGCAGATGTCGTGACAACAGGCGCCCCATCGTCGCGTACTGGGTGAACACCAGCGCGGCGCCCTCCTCGGCCACGATCTCCTCGATCAGCTCGTCGAAGACCGCGAGCTTGCCCGAGCGCCCGCCGAGGTGCCCGTCGGGCTGGCGCAGGAAGTGAGCGGGGTGGTTGCAGATCTGTTTGAGCTGCGTCAGCATCTTGACGACCAGTCCACGGCGCTGGATGCCGTCGGCCTGCTCGATCTGCGTCATCGACTGACGAACCACCGCTTCGTAGAGCCCGACCTGTTCACGCGTCAGGTGGGTGACGTGGTCGGTCTCGATCTTGGGTGGCAGCTCGGGGGCGATGCCGGGGTCGCTCTTGCGCCGACGCAGCACGAAGGGCCGGATCAGGGCGGCCAGACCGGTGGTGGCCTCCTCGTCGCGCACCGACTCGATGCGACGGGACCACTCCTCGCGGAACTGCTCGTGCGGCCCGAGCAGGCCCGGGGTGGTCCAGTCGAGGATCGCCCACAGCTCCGAGAGATTGTTCTCCACCGGTGTGCCGGTCATCGCGATGCGGTGATCCGTCGGGATCTCGCGCAGTGCTTGTGACGCCTTGGCCCGCGGGTTCTTGATGTTCTGAGCCTCGTCGGCGACCACCAGACCCCACCCCGGCTCGTGCTTGGCCAACAAGTCGGCGTCGGCGCGCATCGTGGCGAACGTCGTGACGACGAACCCGCGATCGGCCCCGTCCAGTGATCGGCCAGGGCCGTGATAGCGGCGGACCGGTACGCCCGGAGCGAAACGCATGATCTCGCGTTCCCAGTTGCCGATCACCGACGCGGGGCACACCACGAGGGTGGGTGCGTCGTCGTTGCGGGCCAGGTGCAGGGCGATCAGCATGACGGTCTTGCCCAGCCCCATGTCGTCGGCCAGGATGCCGCCGAGACCCAGATCGGTCAGCTGGTGCATCCACCGCAGCCCCTGCAGCTGGTAGTCGCGCAAGGTGCCGGCCAGGCCCGGGGGCTGCTCGGCGGGTCGCAGCTCGGTCTCGGCCAACCGGCGGCGCACGTCGTCGAGCCACCCGACGGTGTCGACGCGGGTCCGCACGCCGTCGACCTCCATCTCGCCCGACACGGCCGCCCGTAGCGCCTCGATGGCGGTCATCGTGCCGGAGGTCTTGGTCAGCACCCGGTCGATGCGGCGCTTGTCGACGAACACCCAGGTGTCACGGACGCGGAGCAGCCCGTGATGCGACGCGGCGAGCTGTTCGACCTCGGCGGCGGTGAGCGGTTCGTCGCCCACCGCGATCTGCCAGTCGAACCGGAACAGCTGGGCGTGCGTGAACGACGACTGCCGATCCGACCCCAACCGGTCCTCGCGCTGGACCACCAGCGACGTGCTGACGTCGCGGACCAGCTCGGCCGGCCAGGACACCTCGACCCGGTTGGCCAGCAACGGCGGGATCATCCGGGCGTCGCCGAGGGCGGCCAGCTCGTCGGTGCTGACGGTCGTGGCGCCGCGGGCGTGGGGGTTCATCAGCCGCTCGGCCGGTGCCCAGCGCTCGCCGAGCCGCTCCAGCATCGCCAGCAGAGGTTCGCGGGCCGAGGTCCTCGGATGGTGGTCGTTGACCAGCAGGTCAGCGGCCTCGAACGCCGCGCCACGGTCGGGGCGCAGGCGAACCCGCACGACTCCGGACTCCTGTGCGGTGGGCTCGGCGAGGAAGGTCACGACCAGCGTGAACGAATAGCGTTCGGGCGGGGGAGTGACGGTGACGCGGTCGGCGGCCACGCGGACGGCCGAGGCCGACGTCTCCGCCGACGATTGTTGAGGGGTCGACGCCGCCGCTGGTGCGTCGACCGCCAGTGACTCCAGGAACGCCTGGACCTGGCCCAGCCCGCTGACGCCGTCGTGGGTCGCGATCGACTGGGCGGCGGTCTGCAGCTGGCTGCGCTCGTTGCCGTTGGGATTGCCGAGGGCACCGCGGGCCATGATCCGCAGGGCCAGGATCGCCGGGGTCGCCCAGGCGCGCGACGACTTGTCGGCGTCCATGACGCGGATGGCCTGGCTCAGGGCACCGAGGGCCTCGTTGGCCGTGGCGTGGAGGTCACCGGTGGGCGTTCGGAAGACGAAGCGTGATGCGGCCGGGTCGTCGGCCACCTCGAACACGACCGGGTGCCGCAGCAGGGCCCGAAGATCGCGAGGTGAGGTGGACATCGTTCCATTCTCTCACTCCGATCCAGGAGCGAGCCGTCGAGTCCGATCGTGTCCTGCTACTTGCGCAGGTCGGTGACGATACCGCCGCTCGCGGCCACCAGGTCCTGCGGAGACAGTGCGAACACGTCGTGCCAGGTTCCGGCGGCAGCCCACACCTCGTCGTACTCCAGCAGGGCGGGGTCGACGAAGACGTCGAGGTGGGTCGCGTGTCCGAACGGCGGCACCCCGCCGATCGGGAAACCGGTGGCCGCGCGCACGACGTCGGCGTCCACGCGGTGGCAGCGCTCGCCACCTGCTGCGGCGGCGAGCTTGCCCTCGTCGAGCTGGTTGGCGCCGCTGACGTAGGCGAGCACCACCCGGTCGTCCACGCCGAAGATCAGGCTCTTGACGATCTGGCCGACGTCGCAGCCGATCGCCGCGGCGGCATCGGCTGCGGTCTTGGTGCCTTCGGGGAACGTGCGCGGCTCGATCTCCAGACCCTTCGCGCGGGCGGCTTCGATCACACGGGTGACGTTCGGATGGACCTTCTCACTCACGAACCCGACTCTAGAGTGCTGCCAGAAGTGTCATGCTCGTGGTCATGAGGAAGGTCGCGGCGTGGGCGTCAGTGGTGCTGGTGGCGGTTGGCTGCGGTTCGGCCGACACGGCGACCGAAACCGCGCCTGCACCCTTGGAGACCTCACAGCTGGAAGCGATCGACGCGCCGGTTCCGGTGTTCCCCGGAGCGGAGTGGGACATCGAGCCGGTGGGCGACTGGACGGCGCTGGACGCCACGTTGCAGCGTGATGCGTCGACCTGCGTGGCCGTCGTCAAGGACGGGAAGCTGGTTCACGAGGCGTACTTCAACGGCGGTGGTCCCGGTCGCCCCGAGCGCGTCTACTCGATCACCAAGTCCCTCACGGCCCTGCTCGTCGGAATGCGCGTCGATGCCGGAGACGTGGCGTTGTCCGACCGGGTGTCGCGGTGGGTGCCGCAGTGGAAGGACACGCGGGCTGCCGACGTCACGGTTCACCACCTGCTGTCGATGACCTCGGGCCGGCGCTGGAGCGAGCAGACCGACGACACGCTGATCAACCGGTCGCCGGACCAGACGGCGTACGCCATCGGCCTCGACCAGGTCGCCGATCCGGGGCAGCGATGGGTCTATGACAACGCGGCGCCGCAAGTGCTGGAAGCGGTCCTGGGCGACGACGTCGTGGAGCTGGCCCGGACGCGGTTGTTCGCGCCGTTGCAGATGAAGAACACCACGTGGCCCACCGATCGGGCGGGGAACGCGACGACGTATTCCGGGGTGCGATCGACGTGTCGTGACCTGGCCCGCATCGGCTGGCTGGTCGTGAACGACGGCCGCTGGGCGGGCCGGCAGATCGTCTCGACCGACTTCGTGCGCCAGATGACGACGGGGTCGAGCGCGCTCAACGCGGCCTACGGGTTGTTGTGGTGGACCAACGACGAGGGCCGCGTCGTTCAGGTGCTGCGCCAGGCCGGTTTCCCCGAGGACATCCCGCCGTACCGCGGACGCCTGGCTCCCGACGTGCCGGGCGACGCCTCGTGGGCGTTCGGCTACGGCAACCAGTACGTCGCCGTCGTGCCCAGTGAAGGGGTCGTGGCGGTGCGTCTGGGCCGGCGGCCCGCCACGGCCGAGCGGGTCACCTTCGACACCTTCACCGCCGGTGTGCTCGGCGCGCTGGAATAAAGTTGAACACTAAACTATTATGAGGTACATGAGCCGCTACACGATCGAGGAGCTGGACCGCCGACTGACGCCCAGCCCGCTGATGCCCGTCCTGTTCGTCGGTCACGGCAACCCGATGAACGCGATCAGCGACAACGAGTACACCCGCACGTGGGCGCGCATGGGCACAGAGCTGCCCGAGGCGCAGGCCATCGTCGTCATCAGCGCCCACTGGCTGACGCCGGGGGCGACCCACATCACCGACGCACCCCGCAACCGCGTCATCTACGACTTCGGCGGGTTCCCTGACGAGCTGTTCCGGGTCCAGTACCCGACCGAGGGCGACCCGCAGGTCGCGGCCGTCCTGGCGCAGAAGCTCCAGGAGTACGAGGCCCAGCTCGACGCCCAGTGGGGGCTCGATCACGGCACGTGGAGCGTGCTGAAGCACCTCGCGCCTGCGCCCGAGGTGCCGGTCCTGCAGATCAGCATCGACTACTCGATGCCGCTGCCCCAGCTGTACGACCTGTACTCGCGGCTGCGTGCCCTGCGCCGCCGTGGCGTGTTGTTTATCGGCAGCGGCAACATCGTGCACTCGCTGCGCGCTGCGCGCTGGGAGCCCAACGCACAAGCCTGGGACTGGGCGGCCCAGTTCGACCACGACACCGCCGAGGCGATCGCCGAGCGCGACGTCGAACGCCTGACCAATCCGTTCACCACCTGGTCCGAGGCGCGCCTCGCGGTGCCCACGGACGACCACTACCGACCGATGATCGCCGCGCTGAGCCTGCTCGAGCCCGACGAGGAGCTGAGCTTCTTCAACGAGGGCATCGACATGGGCGCGATCGGGATGCGATCGTTCATCACCGTCTGAACGTCCCCGTGACACACCACAGCCGGCCGATCGGCATGATCGGCCGGCTGTGTCGTGCTTGCTGCGGTGTCGCGGTTACTGCTGCTGCGCCTGCTGCTCGGCGACCTTGGCCCGGACCTCGTCCATGTCCAGGTCGCGGACGGCCTGGATGACCTGCTCGAGCGCCGGTGCCGGAAGCGCACCCGCCTGCTGGTAGACCAAGATGCCGTCGCGGAAGGCCATGACGGTCGGGATCGAGGAGATGCCGACCGCAGCCGACAGCTGCTGCTGGTCCTCGGTGTCGATCTTGCCGAACGTGATGTCGGGGTGCTTCTGGCTGGCCTCCTCGTAGACCGGAGCGAACTGACGGCACGGACCGCACCAGCCGGCCCACCAGTCGATGAGGGTGATGCCCCCGGCGTCGAGGGTCGATTCGAAGTTCTCGGACGTGATCGTCTGCGTGCTCATACAGGTATCAACGCACGCGTCGCGGCAGACATTCCATCCCGACATGAACGTTGGCGACGGTTGACGCGCCTGGCACGATCGAGTCCATGGATCGCCGAACCTTGCTGTCGTCGGTGGCCGCGCTGAGTGCCGCGGCGCTCGCCGGGTGCTCAGGTGAGGACCGCACGCCCAAGACATCGCCGTCGACGAGCCCCGCACCCACCCCTGGTCCCGAGCCCGACGAGTCGTGGTCCGACCTCGAGGTCGTCGACACGGTGGCCACCGGACTCAACGTGCCGTGGGGGATCGCGTTCCTGGCCGACGGCAGCGCGCTGGTCTCGCAGCGAGACGCCGCCTCGATCGTCCGGATCTCGACGACGGGCGACGTCGACGAGCTGGGGCGCGTTCGCGGACTGACCACGGGAGTCGAGGCCGGGTTGATGGGGATCGCCGTCGACCCGGACGACGAGGGTGTGCTCTACGCCTTCGTCACGACCGACCGTGACAACCGCGTCGTCCGGATGAGTCTCGACGGTGGAACTCTGGGTCGACCGGAGCCGATCCTGACGGGTATCGCCGTGGGCGGACGTCACCACGGCGGCCGACTGCTGTTCGCCCCGGACGGGCACCTGTTCGTCGCGACCGGTGATGCCGGCAACGGCGCGCTCGCGCAGGACCGGTCGTCGCTCAACGGCAAGATCCTCAGGATCACCCGCGACGGCGGCGCGGCGGACGGCAATCCGTTCGACAATCGGGTCTGGTCGTACGGGCACCGCAACGTCGAGGGTCTCGCACTCGACGCCGACGGTCGGCTGTGGGCCTCGGAGTTCGGTGAGAAGCGCGCCGACGAGCTGAACCTGATCGAGGCTGGCGGCAACTACGGGTGGCCGCAGGTCGAGGGCACCGGCGGGGGAGAAGGCCATATCGACCCGCAGGCCACCTGGCCGACGTCGGAGGCCTCGCCGGCGGGGCTGGGCATCACGCGCTCGACCGCATTCCTGGGCGCGCTGCAGGGCCAGTGCGTGTGGGCGGTGCCGCTGGGCGGTGAGCGCGCCGGGAAGCCTCGACGCTTCGTCGAAGGATACGGGCGCATCCGTAATGCCGTCCCGGCGCCGGACGGCTCGTTGTGGGTCACCACGAGCAACACCGACGGTCGCCGCACGGCGGACCGAGGCGACGACCGCATCCTGCGCGCCGAGCTCAGCTGAGCCGGCACGATCGGTGGTCGCGACACGAAGACTACTGGCGCGTAGCACTGGAACCCGCCAAAACGTGAGGATATCCTCATGTCATGGACGAGACGAGCTTCGAGATCAACCGCGCCGACCTGTCCGAGGCGTCGCGACGCTTCCCGGCACACCGGTTGCCGCGGGCAGTCGGTCGTCCCACCGCCGACGTGACGTACTTGGCCGCCCCGGGCGCCGAGTTCGCCCGCCACGCATGGGACGAGGGCGGCCACAGCTGACGCTGCGACCGCCCTCGCGGCGTGAGGCTCAGGCCTCACTGATGTTTCAGAGCGGACGGATGTTCGCCGCCTGCAGGCCCTTCTGGCCCTGCTCGACGTCGAACTCGACCTTCTGGTTCTCGTTCAGCGACTTGTAGCCGCTGCTCTGGATGGCCGAGTAGTGCGCGAACACGTCCTCGCCGCCGTCGTCGGGGGCGATGAAGCCAAAGCCCTTGTCGGCGTTGAACCACTTGACGGTTCCGGTTGCCATATTTCTGTTCTCCTCTGAGCGATTCGCCGGGATCGACTTTCGATACCGGCTGTCGCGACGTACATCCAACCTTGAGAAGAGCTACGGCCCAAAGGTTCGCAAGTCATTCGTTCGGCCCAACGTCGTGCAACGCCCCCCACCCTAGGGCACGGCCCAACTTGTGGGAACCCCGGCGCGCCGACAGGTGAAATCGACGACGGTCTAGTCAGAAAGGACTAGATCAGACATAGTCAGAACGAACCACAAGTCAGACTGCGTCGAACGTCAGTCGACCAACTCCTCACCAGGAGCTGGTTCCGCGTCGGGGGGCGCTGTCGGAAACGAAGATTCCGGAGGAAGCAGTGAAGCGTGTGACCACAGGCCTGTTGGGCCTCGGGCTGGTCGCGTCGTTCGGGGTGGCAACAGCTGCGCCGAGCGTTGCGGATCAGGCCGCACCACCGAGCAACACCGTCAACCGCTCGAACGCCGAGCACGAGTTCGTCAACCCGCTGGAGGACAAGCGGCGCGCGCTGCGCGAGGAGGCCATCACCGCGGTGCTCAACGGTGAGGCCGAACCGGTGACCAGGAACGGCAGCACGGTCGTCAAGGTCGGCCAGGGCAGCAGCCCGGCCGACGCGGCGGCTCAGTCCAACGAGGAGGCCCGCAAGCGTGGAGCCGCCGAGCACCGCCGAAAGAAGGGCAAGCCACAAGATCAGTACGTCGAGCTCGAGCAGGAGCGTGACGACAAGATCTTCGTGATCCTCGCCGAGTTCGGCAACGAGCGCCATCCGGACTTCCCCGACGTCGACACCGACCCCGACACCGAGGGTCCGCTCACCTTTGACGGCCCCCTCCACAACCAGATTCCCGAGCCCGACCGGTCCGTGGACAACACCACCAACTGGCAGGCCGACTACAACCGCGAGCACTACGAGCAGCTGTACTTCGGCGAGGGCAGGAACACCGAGTCGGTCAAGACGTACTACGAGGCCCAGTCCTCCGGTCGTTACACGGTCGACGGCTACGTCTCGGACTGGGTCAAGGTCAGGTACAACGAGGCGCGCTACGGCCGCGAGGACGCCACGACCTGGAACCTGATCGAGGACGCCGTCACGCAGTGGGTGGCCGATCAACGAGCGGCCGGGCGCACTGACGCCGAGATCGCTGCGACCATCGCCGAGTACGACCGCTACGACCGGTACGACTTCGACGGAGACGGCGACTTCAACGAACCCGACGGCTACATCGACCACTTCCAGATCGTGCACGCCGGCGGCGACGAGGCCGACGGTGATCCGCAGCAGGGCGAGGACGCCATCTGGTCGCACCGCTGGTACGCCTTCGTCACCGACGTCGGCCTGACCGGGCCGGCCCAGAACCCCTTGGGCGGCACGCAGATCGGTGACACCGGCGTCTGGGTCGGTGACTACACGATCCAGCCCGAGAACGGCGGCCTGTCGGTGTTCGTCCACGAGTACGGTCACGACCTCGGTCTCCCCGACGCCTACGACACCTCCGGTGGCGGTGACAACTCCAACGAGTACTGGACGTTGATGGCGCAGAGCCGCCTCAACGGCAAGAACGAGCCGCTCGGCACGCGCCCCGGCGACCTGGGTGCGTGGGAGAAGCTCCAGCTGGGCTGGCTGGACTACGAAGCGGTTGCGACGCACCAGAAGAAGACGATCAACCTGGGCCCGCAGGAGTACAACACCCGCAAGGCCCAAGGCGCGGTCGTCGTGCTGCCGAAGAAGGAAGTGACGACCGAGCTGGGCACGCCGGCGTCCGGCGACAAGCAGTACTGGTCCGGCGCCGGCGACGACCTGTCGAACACGTTGACCGCCGACGTCGACCTGACCGGCACGTCCGGTGCACAGTTGAAGGCCAAGGTTCGCTACTCGATCGAGGAGGGCTACGACTACGCGTACGTGCAGGCATCCTCCGACGGTGGCGCCACCTGGACCGCGCTCGACGGGACGATCGGCGGCGAGCCCATCGGCGATGACACGTCGGGCCGTCCGGGCATCGACGGCGAGCAGGAGTCGTGGGCCGACCTGGTGGTTCCGCTGGACGCGTACGACGGCCAGCAGATCCAGGTGCGGTTCTGGTACAAGACTGACGGCGGACTGACGATGCCGGGGCTGTTCGCCGACGACATCGTGATCGCGGCCGGTGACCAGGTGTTGCTCGAGGACGGCGCCGAGGGTGAACCGTTGGTCGACCTCGACGGCTTCACGGCGGTCGGCGCGACCAAGACCGAGCTGTACGACAACTACTACGTCATGGGACACCGTTCGTACGTCGGGTTCGACAAGTACCTGCAGACCGGTCCGTACAACTTCGGTTGGGCCGACACCAAGCCCGACTGGGTCGAGCACTACCGGTACGGCCAGGGCCTGCTGATCTCGTACTGGGACACCTCGGTGGCCGACAACAACACGTCGCAGCACCCGGGTGAGGGGCGGAACCTGCCGATCGACGCGCACCCCGAGCCGATTATCAACATCGCCACCGGGGCGCCGTGGCGGGCCCGCATCCAGGTCTACGACGCACCGTTCGGCCTGAAGAAGGCCGATTCGATGACGTTGCACACCAACGGCAAGCCCAGCTACATCCGGGCGCAGAAGGCCCAGCCGCTGTTCGACGACACCGAGCAGTACTGGTTCGCCGAGCTGCCGAATCACGGCGTGAAGCTTCCTGCCGCAGGCGTCAAGGTACGTGTCCTGCAGCAGAAGGGGACGTCGATGAAGGTCCGTTTCAACTGACCTCGAACGGGCCGGGGCGCGCATCCGAGGGGTGCGCGCCCCTTTCCCGTGCAAGGGGTCGGTGCGTGGGAGTCGGTGGCGCGAGTCGGTCAGCGCGGGTGGCGTTGCAGGGCCTCGTCGACGGCTCCGGGCGCGCCACCCAGCTCGTCGGCGATCTCGCCGCTCGGGTCGTCGTCGGACCCGTTGCGGTGACCGTCCTCGTCCAGGCCCGCATCGGCGTTCGCCAGGGCGACGTGGTTCGTCGCGAGCACGACGACCGCGAGCAGGGCCGCTGCGGCCGCGATGGCGAACGGGACGTGCAGGTTGGTGTGCTCGACCAGCTTGCCGGCGGCGAACGGCGCCAGGCCGCCGCCGATGAAGCGGACGAATCCGTAGGCGGCGGACGCGACGGGCCGCTCGACCGGCGCCACGATCATGACGGTCTGGGTGGTCAAGGTGTTGTTGATGCCGATGAAGATGCCCGAGACGACGACGCACACGACCAGCACGACGCGATGGTCCGGGAAGGTGGCGATGACGGCCAGGTCGACGGCGAACAGCGCGAGCGCGACGTACAGCGTGCGTGCGGTGCCGAACCGTCGTTGCAGGCGTGGGGCGCCGATGACCGAGAAGATCGCGACGAGCACGCCCCAGCCGAAGAACACCCATCCCAGCTCGATCGCGCCGAGGCCCATCGGGAACGGCGCGTACCCCAGCATCGTGAAGAACGCCCAGTTGTAGGCCAGTGCGGCCAGGCTCATCAGCAGCAGGCCGCGGTGGCGTAGCGCCTTGAGCGGTGCGGTGATCGACGTCTCGCGCGCAGGTCGAGGAGTCGCCGGGAGCAGGAGCACGGTGGCGACCAGGGCGATGCCCATCAGGGTCGCGACGCCGAAGAATGGGCCCCGCCAGCTGATGTCACCCAGTGTCCCGCCGAGCAGTGGTCCGGCCGCGATGCCCAGACCGAGGGCCGCTTCGTACAAGACGATGGCGCCCGCGAAGCCGCCGCGGGCGGAGGAGACGATGGCGGCCAGCGAGGTCGCGATGAACAGTGCGTTGCCCAGGCCCCAGCCGGCCCGGAACGCCACGATGCCGCCGATCGTGTCGGTGGAGCCCGCGAGCGCGGCGAACACCACGATCAGGGCCAGTCCGACGATCAGGGTGCGCTTGGCGCCCAGTCGGCTCGACACCCATCCCGTCACCAGCATCATCACGGCGGTGACGACCAGATAGCTGGTGAACAGCAGCGTCACCTGGCTCTCGGTGGCGTCGAGCTCGGATGCGAGCGCCGGCAGGATCGGGTCGACCAGCCCGATCCCCATGAACGAGATGACGCACGCGAACGCGACCGCCCAGACCGCTCTGGGCTGGCGGAACGGGCTCGCTCCAGCGCCGGTGTGACCGGTGCTCATGATCCTTCCTCCGT
>DATMSF010000053.1:0-2598 GCA_035565535.1 Aeromicrobium sp. | reverse complement strand
AGCTGGCGTTCACCGGGGTTCCGGGCGGCGGCTCGACGCAGTCGCCGAGCATCGACAAGCTGCCGACCGTGACGATCTCCGGAATCGCCGATCCATTGGGCGAGCTGGAGGCGAAGCACTGGTTCGTCGTCTCGGACCTGGCGGCGGTGCTGGGCGCACTGACGTCCAACCTGTCGGTGCTGACGATCCTGTGCCTGCTGTTGTTCGTCGTCTCGTACCTCGTGCTGTGGCGGACCCGGTTCGGCTTGCGGTTGCGGTCGTGCGGCGAGAGCCCGGAGGCCGCGGAGTCCCTGGGCATCAACGTCATCCGCTACAAGTTCCTGGCTGTGCTGGTCTCGGGAGGTCTGGCCGGCCTCGGCGGTGGCTTCCTCGCGATGGTCGCCTCGAGCACGTACCGCGACGGGCAGACCGGTGGCCGCGGTTACATCGGCCTTGCGGCGATGATCTTCGGCAACTGGCGTCCCGGTGGTCTGCTTGCCGGTTCGGGCTTGTTCGGCTACACCGACACGTTGCGCCTGCGGGGTGGCGGCGAGACGATCCACGGTCTGTTGCTGCTCGTCGCGGCCGGTTTGGTCGTGATGGCTGTGTGGCAGGTGCGCAAGGCCGGCCGCCGCGGCGCGTTCATCACGGCAGCGGTCGGCGTGGCGGTCGCGGTCTGGTACTTCGTGACCGAATCGATTCCGGAGGACCTGACGGGCATGACGCCGTACGTCACGACGCTGTTGGTGCTGGCGCTGTTCTCTCAACGACTACGCATGCCCGCGGCCGACGGGAAGCCTTATCGCAAGGGCAGCGCCGGATGAGCCTGGGCATCACTCCGGCGGACGCGCCGGTGGACTGGGAAGCCTTGCAGCGCTACGCGACCGAGGTCATGGAGCGCGCCTACGCGCCGTACTCGGGCTACCGGGTCGGTGCGGCCGGACTGGTCGACGACGGCCGCGTCGTGCTGGGCTGCAACGTGGAGAACGCCTCCTACGGCGTAGGCCTGTGCGCCGAGTGCGGGATGGTGTCGGCGCTGCACGCCACGGGTGGCGGCCGGCTCCGTGCCGTGGTGTGCGTGGAGGGTCAAGGTCAACCCGTGATGCCGTGTGGACGCTGTCGACAATTGTTGTTCGAGAACGGCGGACCCGACTGTGAGTTGTTGACCCCTTCGGGTGTCCGGACCATCGCCGATATCCTGCCGGACGCCTTCGGACCTGCGAACCTGAGCTGACGTGACTGCGACTTCTTCCCTGGACCTGACCGACCCGGCGTTCGTCGCCGACCCGTACGACGCGTTGGCCCAGCTGCGTGCTGCCGGCCCGATCGTGTGGCACGAGCCGACGGGGCGATGGCTGGCCACGACCCACGACGCGGTGTCGCAGACGTTGCGCAACCGGGCGCTGGGGCGGATCTGGGTCGACCACGAGCCGGTCGAGCAGATGAAGCCGTTCAACGACCTGCACAAGAACCAGATGATGGAGAACGAGCCACCTGAGCACACCCGACTGCGCCGGCTCGTGGCGGGAGCGTTCGGTCGTGGGCACATCGAGCGGATGCGCCCCCGCATCGAGTCGCTCGCTGCCGAGATGGTCAGCGACCTCAGCGGGACGTTCGACGTGCTCGGCCGGTACGCCGAGCCGATGCCGGTCTTCGTGATCGCCGACATGCTGGGCGTCCCACGTTCTGACCACGCGTCGTTGCGCGACTGGTCGCAGGCGATCGTGCACATGTACGAGCCGGACGTCGACGACGCGACGCGTGCGGCCGCCGTCGAGGCTTCCGTGGCGTTCTCCGCCTACGTCGCCGACGTCATCGCCCACCGGCGCGAGAATCCGGGGGAGGACCTGATCACCGACCTGCTCAGAGAACGCGACGCCGGCGCGAAGCTCAGCGACGACGAGCTCGTCGCGTCCGTCGTGCTGTTGCTGAACGCAGGGCACGAGGCCTCGGTCAACGTGTTCGGCAACGGTCTTCACGCGTTGCTGAGCCACCCCGACCAGCGGGATCGGGTGACGTCGGGCGAGGTGTCGGTGGAGACGGCCTTGGAGGAACTGATCCGCTTCGATGCTCCACTGCAGCTGTTCGAGCGCACCGCCACTGCCGACGTCGAGGTGGCCGGTCAGACGATCGAGGCCGGCCAGAAGGTGGCGTGCCTGATGGGTTCGGCGAACCGCGATCCCGACGTGTTCGACCGCGCCGACACCTTCGATGTCGCACGAGACCCCAATCCGCACGTCGGCTTCGGGATGGGTCTGCACTTCTGTCTCGGTGCGCCGCTGGCGCGGATGGAGCTGCAGATCAGCCTCAAGGCGCTGCTCGACCGATTCCCGACCCTTGAACTCACCGGCTCGGCCCCGCGCCGCCCCACGTGGGTGCTGCGCGGCTACCAGGCCATCGAGGTGGCAGGATGACCCCGCTGATGAGTCACTCGTTCCCGCCGAGGAGTCACTTGATGGGGATGTCTGTGACTCGCGAGTGGGATTTAGTGACTCGCGAGCGGGAATCAGTGACTCGCGAGCGGGGGTGGGGGCGTCGTGGCTGAGCAGTTCGATGCGGTGGAGATCATCGCGACGAAACGGGACAAGCACGCGTTGAGCGATGCGCAGATCGACTGGG
>DATMSF010000052.1:0-5711 GCA_035565535.1 Aeromicrobium sp. | reverse complement strand
TGGCTCGACCTGCCCGGCCGACCCGTTCCCGTCGTCGCCCCCGGGCACACCAGTGGGCACACGATGTACCACCTGCCACAACACGGCGTGCTGGTCAGCGGCGATGCCCTGGTGACGGGCCACCCGATCAGCGCGCGACGTGGTCCGCAGCTGCTCGACCCGATGTTTCACCACGACCTCGCCCAGAACCGTGGCTCGTTGGCCGTGACGCGCGGTCTGGACGCCGACACGATCCTGCCCGGTCACGGTCCGCTGTGGCGTGGAGGGTGGTCGACCGCGGTCGACCTGGCACTCACGCCGTGAGCGCCCGGAAGGCGTAGGTCGCCGCCGCGACGACGTCGTCGGTCTCGGTCCCGTCATCGAGAGCCGTCACGACCGCCTGGACGATCCCGCCGACGAACATCGTCGCCAGGAGCGGCCCGTGGTCCTGGCTCCACGTCGCCGGGCCGTTGATCCGCCTGGCCTCGCGCGCCGTCAGCCGGGCCAGCCGCCGCAGCAGCACGTCACGTCGCGGGCGGGTGGCCTCCAGACCGGCAGCCTCGATCAGCGCGGCTCGGCCCACCCGCGGGTCGACCAGCATGGTGTGCACGAACGCCGACACGACGGCCTCGACACGCGCGACGGGCTCGTCGTCGACCTCGGCCAGTGCGGCCACCGTCGCCCGCTGCACCCGGTCGGCGATCGTGTCGACCACCTCGACCAGCGCCTGGTCCAGATTGGTGAACGACTCGTAGAAGTAACGCTCGGTCAGATGGGCCGACTGGCAGATGGCCGTCATCGTGATCTTCTGGTCCGGACTTCCCCACAATTCCAGTGCGGCATCGAGCAGCTGGTGACGTCGCAGGGCACGGCGCTCGTCGGCCGACACGCCGCGATACGTCCGCTCCATCACCATGCCTTCATGGTGACAGGTTCGTCTGTCGGATCAACTCTGGCAAATGTGCGTGTCGTGCGGCACGATCGAGTCGTGAGCGTGACACAGGACACAGCACCCGTACGTGAGCTGGTCGGTCCGCGCGGCATCCCGTTCGTCGGCAACACCTTGTCGTACGTGCGGGACCCGCAGGCGTTGTTCCAACGCCACTGGGACCAGTACGGACCGGTGTCCCAGCTGAGCTTCCTGGGCAAGCCGTGGGCCCTGATGCTCGGCCCCGACGCCTGCGAGGCGGTGCTGACGAACCGGGACAAGGCGTTCGCCAGCGGCCCGGGCTGGGTCGAGGCCGCCGGTCCGTTCTTCGATCGCGGTCTGATGTTCCTCGACTTCGCCGAACACCACCTGCACCGGCGCATCATGCAGCAGGCGTTCACACGCGATCGACTCGTCGGGTACACCGAGGCGATGCAGCCGACGATCCGCACGACCCTGGACCGGTGGCAGCCGGACACCGCGTTCCGCGCCTACCCGGCGCTCAAGCAGCTGACGCTCGACGTCGCCGCCCAGGTCTTCATGGGCGGCGCCGAGCACACACCTGCGGCCGAGATGGATCGCATCAACCGCGCCTTCATCGACTGCCTGCAGGCCGCCACCGGCATCGTGCGACACCGGGTCCCGGGCACCCGCTGGTGGAGGGGTGCGAAGGGCCGGCGCGTGCTGGACGACTTCCTGGTCGGCTACCTGCCGTCGCGACGCGCGGTCGCCACCGACGACCTGCTCTCGATCCTGTGCCACATCGAGACCGAGGACGGCGAGCGCTTCGACGACCGGGCCGTGATCGACCACATGGTGTTCTTGATGATGGCGGCCCACGACACGTCCACCATCACGCTGTCCACCATGCTGCAGTACCTGGGGCAGCATCCGGCCTGGCAGCAGCGCCTGCGCGAGGACGCGGCGCACCTGGGTGACGAACCCACCTTGGCCGACCTGGACGGGCTCGAGTCGTTCGACCACGTCATGAAGGAATGCCTGCGGCTCGTCGCGCCGGTGCCCGTGCTGGCTCGCAAGACCGTCAAGGAGACGGTCGTGTGCGGAGTCCGGATCCCGGCGGACCACCTGACCGTCATCGCGCCGCACTTCAGCCACCACATGCCCGAGTACTGGACCCGTCCGGACCAGTTCGACCCCGACCGGTTCGCCGAGCCGCGCCGCGAGGACAAGTCGCACCGGTACGCCTGGGAGCCGTTCGGTGGCGGCGTGCACAAGTGTCTCGGTCTGTTCTTCGCCGGCGGCGAGGTCAAGAGCGTGCTGCACCACCTGCTGCGTCGGTTCTCCTGGAGCGTCGATCCGACGTACCGCGTCCCGATGAACTACCACTCGTTGCCGTTCCCCAAGGACGGTCAACCGGTGGACCTGCGACGTCTCTAGCGGTGGTGCCGCCCGAGCGGGACGACCATCGGCGTGGCGCTGACCGGGTCGGGCACGACGTGGCAGTCCAGCCCGAAGACCTTGGTGACGAGCTCGGCGGTCACGACGTCAGACGGTGCGCCTTCGTCGACGATCACCCCGTCCTTCATCGCGATCAGGTGATCGGCGTAGCGGCACGCCATGTTCAGGTCGTGGAGCACCATCACGATGGTGCGTCCGGACGAGCGGTTCAGGTCCAGCATCAGGTCCAGCAGCTCGACCTGGTGATGGATGTCGAGGAACGTAGTGGGCTCGTCGAGCAGCACCAGATCGGTGTCCTGGGCCAGCACCATCGCGATCCACACACGTTGTCGCTGACCGCCGGAGAGCTCGGCGATGGTCCGGTCGGCCAGGTCGCTGGTGTTGGTCGCCTCGAGCGCCTCGGCGACCGCGAGGTCGTCCGCGGCCGTCCACTGCCGGAACCAGCCCTGGTGCGGGTAGCGGCCCCGGCCGACGAGGTCGGCGACCGTGATGCCGTCCGGGGCGACCGGCGACTGCGGCAGCAGCCCGATGACCTTGGCGACGTCGACGCTGCGGGTGCTCGACAGCGGTCGGTCGTCCAGCAGCACCTGTCCGTTGGTCGGTCTCAGCAGGCGCACCAACCCGCGCAGCAAGGTCGACTTGCCGCACCCGTTCGGGCCGACGATCGCGGTGACCTTGCCGGTCGGGATGTCGACGTCCTGACGTCGGACGACGTCGTCGCCGCCGTAGCCGAACGAGACGTCTTGGGCCTGCAGGTGGTGGGTGTCGCGCGTCATCCGCCGCGTCCTTCCCGGTTGACGGTGGCCAGCAGCCAGATCAGGTAGGGCGCGCCGACCGCGCCCGTGACGACGCCGGTGGGCAACGACACCGGCAGCAGGTGGGTGCCGACGAGGTCGGCTCCCAGGACCAGGGCCGCACCGACGAGCGCCGATGGCAACAGCACCGGCCCGCCCGTGCGCACCAGCCGGATCGCGATCGGGCCGGAGATCAGTGCGACGAAGGCAACGGGGCCGGCCGCAGCGGTCGACAGCGCGACGAGCACGATCGCCACGGCGAGCAGCGTGATGCGCGCGCGCTCCACGCGCACGCCGAGCGCGTGAGCGGTGTCGTCGCCGAGCTCGAGTGCGGTCAGCCAGCGCCCCAGGATCAGGGCCACCGGGAGCAGGATCACCAGCGCGATCAGCAGGATGCGCAGCTGCAGCGATCCCGTCTGACCGATCGATCCCACGAGCCACGTCATGGCCTCGCGTGCGTCGTACAGGTCGGCGCGCGAGATCACGTAGCCGGTGATCGCGATGCAGAACTCGCTGACGCCGATGCCGATCAGGATGAACCGGTAGCCGGTGATGCCGTGCTTCCAGGCCAGCAGGTAGATGACGGCTCCTGCGGCGAGCGCACCCCCGAGCGCCGCGACCGACGTCGCCACTGCCCCGACGTTGAACCAGATGATGCATGTCACCGCCGCGACGCCCGCGCCCTGGGAGATGCCCACGAAGTCGGGCGAGGCCAACGGGTTCGCCAGCAGCTTCTGGAACACGATCCCCGAGGTGCCGAGCGCAAGGCCCACCCCCAGACCCGCGGCGGCCAACGGCAGGCGCAGGTCCCGGACGATGAAGTCGATGTTGTCCTGTCCGGAGATCCCCAGCAACGACGAGACGACCTGCCACGGCGACAGCCGGTAGCTGCCGACCATCATCGTCACGACGAACAGCGCGAACGTCACGGCGAGCAGACTCAGCGTCACGGACAGTTCGCGGGCACGGCGACGGCGCCGACCCGTCAGAGTCGGCTCGGGTGCCACGTCGACGACGGTCACAGCTTCGCCAGCGATCTGTTGCGGACCAGGGCGATGAAGGCGGGGGCGCCGATGACGCCGAGCACGACACCCACCTGCAGCTCGCTCGGATCGAGGAGCCGGCGGCCGACGATGTCGGCCGACAGCAGCACGATCGGGCTCAGCACCAGGGTGTACGGCAGGATCCAGCGGTAGTCGGGCCCGCACATGGCGCGAGCGACGTGCGGCAGCACCAGGCCGACGAACGCGATCGGCCCACACGCGGCGGTCGCCGCCCCCGCGAGCAGGATGACCGCGACGAACACCACGGCACGCGTCACGACGACCTTCTGCCCCAGGGCCGTGGCCATGTCGTCGCCGAGAGCCAGACCGTTGAGCGAGCGGCCCAGGGTCAGTGCGATCGCGGCTCCGACGATGATGAACGGAACGCTGTGCGTCAGCTCCGGCCAGTAGCGGCCCGTGAGCGATCCGACCTGCCAGAACCGCATCTGGTCGAGCGCCTCGAGGTTCGTCATGATCACGCCGGTCGTGACGGCGTAGAAGCCCGCGCTGATGGCAGCACCTGCCAGCGCCAGCTTGACCGGCGTCGCCCCTTCACGGCCGAACGAGGCGACCCCGTAGACCAGCACCGTCGCGACCGCCGCTCCCACGAAGCCGAACCAGATGTAGGTCGTCAGCTGCTGGGTGCCGAACAGCGCGATGCCACTGACGATGAACGCAGCGGCCCCGGTGTTGATGCCCATGATCCCCGGATCGGCCAGCGGGTTGCGGGTCAACCCCTGCAGCAGCGTGCCGGCCAGTCCCAGCGCGATGCCCGCGGACAGCCCGATCAGTGTCCGCGGCACCCGCATGTCGCGGATGACCGTGGCGTCGACGGAGCCGTCGCGATCGCGGAACGCGTCGACGATCGCACCCAGGCCGATCCCGCGGGTGCCCAACGTGACGCTCAGGACGCACACGATGCCGAGCACGCCGACCAGCACCAGCAGCCCCACCCCGAGCGTCGCGCCGTTGCGGTGGCGGGTCTCGGGGGCGGCTTGGTGCAGCAGGTCAGTCGTCATCGGCATTCTCAAGGTCTGAACAGACCAGGCCAGCCTAACCTAATTGTCTGAGATCAACCCTGAGAACCTTTCGAGGAACGCTTGGAGCGCCTCGATGACTCGACTCTTCCTCGTGCCGTGGTCGTCTCCGCCGCCGAACCGCGAGGCCGGCGGCAGGATCTTGGTGACCGCGGTTCCAGCTGTCGGGATCGCCCCATCACGCATGGCCCGTTCGACGAATGCCGCTGTCTCCTCGGGCTTGAGGTTCTCCGCGGCGATGATGGCATTGAGCTCTTCGTCTCGTCTGGCCCGCACGAACTGCTGCCACTCGTGGTCGACCTGCGCGTCCACGGTCAGCGAGTCGACGAACTCCTGGACCAGGTCGCGCTTGTTCCGCAGGCTCGGGCTGGAGTCGACGGCACGGGTGATGGCAGCGCGCATCTCGGTCTGGTCACCCGGGTCGCGCTGGTCGAGGTACTGACGAACGAGCATCAGCACGTAGTCGACATTGACCTCGACCTGCTTGACCAGCTCGATCTCGAACAGCACG
>DATMSF010000051.1:0-1827 GCA_035565535.1 Aeromicrobium sp. | reverse complement strand
CAGCGCCAATGACCGGATGTCGTGACGACGAAGCAGCTCGGGTAGTGCGTACCAGTCCTCGACCCTGGCGAACGGGACCGCGAACACGGCACCCATCGAGGTCTTGATGGCGCGCCGGTACCACGGGTCGGCGCAGCGGGGCGACAGCAGGATCGCGTCGAATCCGAGCGCGGCGGCGCTGCGGAAGATCGCGCCCACGTTCGCGTGATCGGCCAGGTCCTCGATGACGACGACCCGCTCCGCGTCCGCCAGCACCTGCTCCGGTGTGAGCGACGGCGGTCGCTCGAGGGCCGCCAGCGCCCCGCGGTGGACGTGGAACCCGGTCAACGTCTCGATCCTGGACTCGTCCAGCACGAAGCACGGCGCAGCCGTGGTCTCGAGGACGTCGGCCAGCCCGTCGACCCATCGCGGAGCCATCAGGAACGAGACCGGACGATGCCCCGCCTCGATCGACCGTCGCACGACCTTCTCGCCCTCGGCCAGGTAGATCCCGCGCTCGGACTCCAGTCGTCGACGCAAGCTGACGTCGCGCAGCCGCACGTACACGTCGAGACGAGGATCGTCGGTGTCGGAAACACGCACGATCTGAGCCACCTGGAAATCCTAAGCGCGCGGACTACCCTGACGAGCATGAGCACACTCGATCGCCCCGTCACCCCGGATCCGTATCCGTTGCTGCCGGCCGTTGCCTCGTTCACCGTCAGCAGCAGCGACGTGGTGGACGGACAACCGCTGAAGGACGACCAGGTCAACCACCTCGGTGACACGTCGCCGCACCTGCAGTGGAGCGGTGCGCCCGAAGGAACCAAGTCGTTCGTCGTGACCTGCTTCGACCCCGACGCGCCCATCGTGTCCGGCTTCTGGCACTGGGTGGCCGTCGACATCCCCGCCGACGTCACGGAGCTGGCTGCCGGAGCCGGCACCGGCGACGACAGCCTGCCGGGCCATGCTTTCCACGTGCGCAACGACGGTGGCGGTCACAACTTCATGGGGGCCGCGCCGCCGCAGGGTGACCAGGTCCACCGCTACTACTTCGTCGTCCACGCGGTCGGCGAGGAGACGTTGGGCGTCGACGCATCGGTCTCCCCGGCCGTCGTCGGGTTCAACTTGGCGTTCAAGACCCTCGGGCGCGCCATCATCCACGGCACCTACCAGCACTGATCCCGCCGGCGCCCGAGCTGGTGGGTTCAGATTCGCGCCGTGGTCACCGCTTGACATCGCACCTTCGTCAGCGCGGTCACGGGGCGAAGCTGTTCGCGATCGACTTGACCTGCGCCACGTACGCCGTCGAGTTGTTGTAGGCGAAGACCGCCGTCCCCCAGTCGTCGGTGGCCAGGTCGCGCTCGTCGTCGCACAGGTGGTTCGCCGCTGCGAGCGCGGCGTCGTCGATGTCGAACGGATCGTCCTCACCGTCGCCGTCGGCGTCGACGCCGTAGATCTGCCACGACGAGGTGAGGAACTGGAACGGGCCGACGGCGTGGTCCCACTCGGTGTCGCCGTGCAGTTGCGTGGACTCCTCGGTCGCCGCGATCGGGCGGGTGCCGTTGGTCCCGTCCAGTGCCGGCCCGATGATCGGCTTGTCCGGCAGCCCCGCCTCGGTCAGTCCTGCGCCGCCCAACGTCCCGTGGGCGGACTCCACCGAGCCGATCGCCGCGATCGTGTTCCACCGCACGTGACAATCCGGCAGCGCCTGGGCGGCGAGGAGCTCGGCCGCGACGTAGGCCTGCATGGCTCGCCGTGGAATCAGCAGGTCGGCCGCCGTCTGCGCCACCCAGTCCGGATCGGGTGACGTCGTCGATCCCTCCGCCATGACGATCTGCGCCCCCG
>DATMSF010000050.1:0-4816 GCA_035565535.1 Aeromicrobium sp. | reverse complement strand
TGTCGAGGGTGTCCAGCCGAAGTCCCGTCGCAACGAAGACAGCCACGAGCCATGCGCACGAGTCGAGCGTCATCAGGCTGATGACGCGGTGTGCGCGAACCGACTGGACGAACTTGTTCCCCATCGAGGAATCTCCACTCCTTCGCAACGGATCGAACGCCGTCCCCGGCTCGGCGCGACCGCCCTCAATGAAGCAATGAAATCGCGACGGCGGCCAGATCCATAGTCACACGAATGACTGCCGAATCGCAGTCAAATCGTCGGAGTGGGATCCCGATCACACCAAGTTCACCCTGCAAACTGACTGCCCGTGGTCGGGCGGCACTACCATGGCCCGGGGGAGTCAGGAGTGAGCAGTGCGCCGAGTTGTCGTTGTGGTGGTGGCGCTACTGGTCGCTGTGGAGGTGTTTGTCGCGTACCGGGTCATCACCGATCAGCCGTCGACCGCGGCAGCTCCGAGCCCCACTCCTACCACCTCCGCGACTTCAGTTGAACCGGAACCGACGCCCACCGCGGCTGGCCCCACTGGGGCTATCAAGCTGTGGTTCGCCGAGGACGGCCGACTGTTCCGCAGCTGGCGAGGCACCTGCAGCACGCCGCGACGAGCGCGACTGGACATGAGCAGCAACGCCGGCGTCACGTTCGAGGAGGTGGGACTCCCAGTGCTCGGCGATCCCGATGAACCGCTTCCTGAGACCGTCAGGGCGATTCTTGGTGTCTACCCCGAGGACGACCAGGACATCTTGCTCCTCGCCAGCGACGAGAAGTGCGAGACCCACGGTTACCGCACCACCGACGGCGGAATAAGTTGGGAAGAGACGGACGTGCGCCGGTGGCACGTCAACGCCGACGGATCCGAAGTGGGTCGAGTCGACATGACCGAGCCGGGGTGCACGGCACTCACCGTCGTTCCCCTGCGGGACAGTCCGCAGAACGCCAAGGTGCTGTGCTCCGACGGCACCGTCGTCGGCACGAACGACGACGGCGGCGAATGGACCGTGCTCGGCGAGCTCGCCGGGGCCGCCGACATGACCTTCACGTCGTTGCGCGACGGGTTGGCTGTGCGTCGAGGGAATGCGTGTGAGGTAGAGGTGATGGACACCGCCGACGCAGCCGGCTCATGGGAATCCATCTCGTGCGTCCTCGAGGAGACCGACCTCGAACCCGAATCGATCGCCCAGCGGGGGGATCGGGTGTTCGTCCAGGTCGGTGGCGACTTGTATCGCTCCGACGACGGTGGGCATGAGTGGTACAAGGCAGACGAGCCTGTTGAGGAGTAGGTAACTAGCGGCGCGCTGGGTTGGGTGTCGCCTCGCTTCGCTCACGGGCTGCGCCCTGGCGACCGGGGTTGGGGTGCGGGCTGTGCCTTGGCGAGCGGGGTGGGGCGAGCTTGTGGTCTTGCTGGCGTCTTTCCGCCCTCGTGCCTTGGGCTGGCGTCCGGGGTTGGGGTGGTGTCGCCTCGCTTCGCTCACGGGCTTCGCCCTGGCGACCGATTGGGGGCTGCGGCGTGGCGGCCGGGGTGGGTCAGGCTTTGCGGGAGGCGCGGCGGCGGCCGTCGTTGTGGCTGGAGGGCGGGGGCGGTTGAACTGTGGCCGGCTTGGACGGCCGGGTGTCAGCGGCGTAGCCGTAGCCGTACCCGTAGCCGTAGCTCGAGCCCTTGCGGTTCACCGGGGTGCGGTTGAGGATCGTGCCGAGCAACGTGGCGCCGACCGCGTCGAGGCGCTCCACGGTGTCGCGCACTTGTTCGCGCGTCGTCTTGTTGTGGCTGGCCACCAAGATGGCGCCCTGGGCCCGAGCGGCCAGGAGGGCTGCGTCGGCGATCGGCAGCACCGGGGGCGCGTCGATGATCACGTAGTCGTAACGGCTCTTCAGTTCGTCGAGAAGTCGATGCATCGCATCGGACTGCAGGAGGTCCGTGGGGTTCGGCGGTGTCGGGCCGCTGGTCAGGATGTCGCAACGTGGCGCACCGTGCTGCATGGCCTGCTCCAGCGTCACCTGGCCCAGCAGGACCGAGGTGATTCCCACAGACGGCTCGAGGCGGAAGTAGTCCGAGGCCATCGGCCTGCGGAGGTCGGCCTCCACCAGGACGACGGTGTGGCCGGCCTGAGCGATCGTCAGTGCGATGTTCGAGGCCGTAGTCGACTTGCCCTCACCCGGCAGCGGGCTGGTGACCACGATGGTGCGCTGGCTGGAGTCGACGTTCAGGAACTGCAGGTTGGTGCGGATCACCCGATAGGCCTCGACGCGCGGCGCATTCGACGGCAGATCGCGCACGAGCGGCTTCTTGGGAGCGGCCTTGTCGAACGGCACGTGACCCAGGTCGGGCGCGTGGTCGGTGGCCTCTGCCAGGTCCTGCGGAGTCTTCACGCGGTTGTCGAGCACGTCACGTAGGACTGCGAGGCCCAGACCCAACATGGCACCCAGCACCAGGCCGAGCAGGATGTTGCGCAACGGCTGTGGTGACACGGGCGTCTTCGGTGCCGTGGCGGCGTCGGTTACCGACGCCTTCACCGGCGCGGTCGACTTGCCCGGAGGCGTCTCCAACTCGGCGACGTAGGCGGTGAACACCTCGGCTGCGGTCTGGGCGATCTGCTGCGCGTGCTCGGCCGACGGGTCGGTGGCCGAGATCGACAACACGACGGTGTCGGGCTGCACCGATGCCTTCAGCTTCTTCTGGATGTCCTCCGGAAGCGTGCCGTCGTTCAGCTGCTCGGCGATGCGTGAGGCCATCTCGCTGCCGCCCAACAAGCTGGCGTACGACTTGACGCGCTGCTGGGAGAACAGGCCGCCCTGGTAGGCGTCGGAGGTGTTCGACTCCGACGTCGAGACGAACAGGCGCGCGGTCGACTCGTACTGGGGTGTTGCGCGAATCGTCAGCAGCAGGGCGATTCCGGTGACCACCACGATCGTGATCGCGATCGTCAACCACCGTTGGCGCAGCACCCGCAGGTAGTCGCGCAACTCCATGTTCAGCCTTCCCCTTGGGTCCTGTCACTCTAGACGGCGGCTGCTCGTCATTGGTGGCTCTATCAAGATTAGTGGTGCCCGGTGCTAGTCGACCTGAGACGCCGGTGGCAGCAGCAGATCACTGTGCAGGTCCAGATAGGAGTCGAGCGAGCCGTCGTCGACCGCGCCGAACAGCTCGGCGACCCCGTCGTCGTCCAGGCGCACGATGCTCATCTTGTCGACCATTCCCGTCCCCAGCACCGGCACGGTCAGGAAGCGGATGTCGCCCGTGCGCAGCGACCGCATCGACAGCGCGAGCGACCGGATCTGCCCGTTCGTCCAGCCCTCGTCGACGGCCAGGTTCTTCGTCACGGCGCTGACCGTCTTGGTCAGCTTCACCGGGTTGGTCACGGTGTCGCTGCTCAACAGCTGGGCCACCACCGCGCGCATAAAGTTCTGCTGGCGCTGGATGCGACCGAAGTCCCCACCCTTGACGGTGTAGCGCTCGCGGACGTAGTCCAGCGCAGCCTGGCCGCCGAACTTCGCCGTGCCGGTGTCGGTGGTCATCGTCACGCCGCCGAGGGCGTCGGTGATGGCGCGGAAGCCGTCCCAGTCGACCATCGCGATGTGGTCGATGCGCAGGTGCGTCAGGTTCTCCACCGTCGAGATGGCACCCGACGGGCCGTAGAGGGAGAGGGCGGCGTTGATCTTGTTCTTGCCCAGCTGGCGGCCCGTGTCGTCATACATCGTCACGTAGCTGTCCCGCGGGATCGCCATCACCGTGACGCTCGACTTGTCCGCCGGGATGTGCACCACCATCGTGGCGTCGCTGCGGTACTTGCCGGCCGGCCAGTTCCCTGACGCGGCGTCCTCGAGGATGCTGCGGCCGTCGCGGTTGCGCTCGCTGCCCGCGTCGGTGCCCATGAACAACAAGTTGATGTCCTCCGGCTGCGCCGGGACCGGACGGTCCTGCTCCGGCAGGGTCACCGGGATGCGCTTGATGTCGCCCAGGCTCTGGTTGAGCCACCAGGCGAATCCGCCCACGCCGAGCAGGAACACCAGCAGCACCGACAACAGCGACGTCAGCACCTTGTGGCGGCGGAACCATGAACGCCGACGACGGTCAATTCGAGGGGCCTGGCTCTCGACGATGGGGTCCGCTGGGGAGTCGGCGGGCAGGCCGCTGTCGTCGCGGTGATGGGGAGTGTCGGTCATCGAACTCTTCTGACTGGAGAACAGGCAACCCGCCGATCCTACGGGAAACGGGGCGAGAAACCCTGAAAGTCCAGAGAGATCACAGCCAGAGATGACGGCGCTGGAGTGGAACGGGTCGGCACGGCAGCGCCGCTCTCTCGCGGTTGTGGATGAACCGGTTGGACAGGTCGGTGATGCCTGGCAATGTGTACGGCCTGATGTCATGATCGAGGGGATGATCGAGTTGACCGAGCCTCAGATTTGGACGCTGATCGCGGTGTTCGCGGCCAGTATGTTCGGCATGCTCAGAATGGTCACCAAGTCATTCGCGGACCTGCTGCGGGCCGAAATCGGTGGAGTACGGTCGGAGATCGGCGGACTCCGCACGGAGATGATCGCTAAGTTCGAAGCGCAGAATGTGAAGCTCGACCATCTGGACCGTGACGTCCAGGCGTTGGTTCGTCGGGTGTTTCCGGAGTATCCCGACGCCGGCTGAGTCTTCGGCGGCGGTGCGACTGTCGGCTCCTGTGGTCCCGGCACTCTGACGTTGCTGTGGATAACGGGTCGGCGGTGACGGTGATGCCTGGCAATGTGTACGGCCTGATGTCATGATCGAGGGGATGATCGAGTTGACCGAGCCTCAGATTTGGACGCTGATCGCGGTGTTCGCGGCCAG
>DATMSF010000049.1:0-2852 GCA_035565535.1 Aeromicrobium sp. | reverse complement strand
CACCCGCTTGTCGAGCCACTCCGGAGTCCAGTCCGGTGCCCGTTCCTCGATGATCGCGGTGACCTCGCGCTCGTGACGACCCAGCCAGTCCCCCAGCTCGTCGAGCATCAGGTCCACGAGGCCGTCGTGGGCGCGATCGGCCAACACCTGTGCCAGCAGCTGCCCGACCGCCGGACTCAAGGGTTCCTCGGACAGCCGAGGGAAGACGGCGTGCTCGATGATCGCGGCGACGTCGGACTCCTTGACGTACGACAGCGCATCCGAGGCGATCCGCGCGGCCTCGGTGACGACCTTCGCGGCGTGGTCGTCATCGAGCAGCCACTGACCGACGCGCCGACTGACGTGCGCCGACTCGATCCGCTCGCGCACCACTTCTTCACGCAGGAAGTTCTCGGCCACGAACTCCTGCAGGCTCTCCCCCAACGTCTCCTTGCGTCGGGGGATGATCGCGGTGTGCGGGATCGGCAGCCCCAGCGGGTGCCGGAACAGTGCGGTGACCGCGAACCAGTCGGCGATCGCACCGACCATCCCCGCCTCGGCCGCGGCGTTGACGTATCCACGCCATCCGTCGTCGCCGTACGTGACGGCGTACACCACCGCGGCCAGGGCGAGCAACGACAGTGCCACCGCACGCATCCGACGCAGACCGCGACGGCGGCCCTCGTCGGCCTCGGTCAACTTAAGCGACAGCGGAGCAGGAGCGGGGCGGGTACGGGTCGTATCGGTGCCGGTCACGGCACAATCATTCCGCGTCGGTGCGTCACGTCCCCATAGACTCTCCGCTATGAGCTTCAACGAGAACTCGTCGCTCGACACCAGCCAGGTCACCGGCGGTGGCGGCGGAGGTCGGACCGGAATGGTCGTCGGCGGCGGCGCGGGCGGCATCGTGCTGCTGATCCTGAGCCTGCTGTTCGGTCAGAACCTGATGGGCACCGGTACCGATCCGTTCGACACCAGTCAGGTCGACTCGTCCGGATCCGAGGCAGCTGCCACCGACTTCTCCCAGTGCCAAACCGGCGCGGACGCCAACCGCGACGTGACGTGCCGGATCATCGGCACGGTCAACAGCGTCCAGGACTACTGGACCGATGCGTTGCCCGCCGATGTCCAACGCCAGTACCAGCCGGCCAAGACCGTCATCTACTCCGGCCGGACCCAGTCCGCCTGCGGCACGGCGTCGAATGCCACCGGACCGTTCTACTGCCCGGCCGACGAGCTCATCTACATCGATGCCGGCTTCTTCGACGAGCTGACGAGCCGGTTCGGCGCCGACGACGGCGCGCTGGCACAGGAGTACGTCATGGCCCACGAGTACGGGCACCGGATACAGCACATCCTGGGCATCCTGCAGAAGGGCCAGGACGGTCGGACCGGCCCGCTCAGCGGCGGCGTTCGGATAGAGCTGATGGCCGACTGCATGGCCGGGGTGTGGGCCCACCACGCGGCGACCACCCAGGACGCCGACGGCACCACCCTGTTGCAGCCGTTGACCGAGACCGACATCGCCTCGGCGCTGTCCGCTGCTGCCGCGGTGGGCGACGACCACATCCAGGCCGAGCTCGGGGGCGGTGTCGTCAACTCCGAGTCGTGGACGCATGGGTCGAGCGAGTCGCGCCAGAAGTGGTTCCTGACCGGCTACGAGAGCGGCACGGTCAACTCCTGCGACACCTTCGGCACCGACGACCTGTGAAGAGGGACGCCACCGTCCCGAACCGGCGCCGCCTCGGTGCTGAGGTCTGGCTCGTCCTCGGTCTGTCGCTGGGTGCGTCGGCGATCTACTCCGTGCTGTCGCTGGCCGACAAGCTCAGCCGCGGCCCGCTTCGCGACGCCACGGCCACACTGAACCGGTCGGCCAGCGATCGGCCCTGGTTCGACCTGACGTACCAGCTGGTCGGCATCGGACTCGCACTCGTACCGGTCCTGCTGGCGTTGTACTTCATGGTCGTGGACGGCGACGAACGCTCCGTCCGCGACCGACTCGGCCTCGATCGCGAGGCGTGGTGGGGGTCGCTGCTGTGGGGCGCCGGGCTGGCCGCCCTGATCGGCCTGCCGGGGTTGGTGGTCTACGCGGTCGGGCGCGAGATCGGAATCACCGCCGAGATCGTCACCAGCGGACTCGACCAGTACTGGTGGACCGTCCCGGTACTGATCCTGCAGGCCGCGAAGAACGCCATCGTCGAGGAAGTCGTGGTCGTCGGGTTCCTGATGACCCGGTTGCGCCGCATCGGCTGGGGCCTGCCGGCCACCTTGGTGACCAGTGCACTGCTGCGAGGCAGCTACCACCTCTACCAGGGCTTCGGTCAGGCGTTCGGCAACGTCGTGATGGGCTTGATCTTCGGCTGGTGGTTCCACCGGACCCGACGCGTGGTGCCGTTGGTCGTGGCGCACACGATCCTCGACATCGTCTCGTTCGTGGGCTACCACCTGTTCGCCGATCAGCTGGGGCTGTCGTGAGGATCACGTGGAGCCTGCGACGATGAGACTGGACGTGCCCGCCGACCTGCCGATCGCCGAGCGGGCCGACGAGATCGCCGCGGCGCTGCGGGACCACCAGGTGGTCGTCGTGGCCGGTGAGACCGGCTCTGGCAAGACTACTCAGCTGCCCAAGATCGCCTACCGGATCGGGCGCCGCGCCATCGCACACACGCAGCCGCGTCGAATCGCGGCGCGATCGGTGGCGCGACGCATCGCCGACGAGTGCGAGGTCGAGCTGGGTGCCGCGGTCGGCTACGCCGTTCGCTTCGACGACCAGTCCACCCCGGACACGGCCATCCGGCTCGTCACGGACGGCCTGCTGCTGTCGGAGATCCATCGCGATCGCGACCTGCGGCGCTACGACACGATCATCATCG
>DATMSF010000048.1:0-4915 GCA_035565535.1 Aeromicrobium sp. | reverse complement strand
GTCGTTTCGTCGATCGTCTGTTTGATCCACGTGAACTGTTCCTGGTCCAACGAACCGTCGGAGTAGCCGTTCGGGTTGCACGAGTTGAACACAAGCATCCGCACCCGGCCGACGTCGAACGTGTAGTAAGTCGTGCCGTTGGTGCGATTCTCCTCGGTGAAGCCGTGTCCCACCGGCGTACCTGTCGTATTGAAGTACGCCTCGACGACCTCGGATTCGGTCAGGTGGTGACGCTTCGGGTCGGCTGTGACGATCCGGATCGGCCCGGCCAGGAGCGCCAACGCTTGAGCGGGATCGGCCGACGTGAACGCATCGGAAATCACGTCAGTCGACAGTGTCGTGGGCAGCGTGCAGAGCTTGATCGAGCCAGTCGCCAGCAAGTCGATCTGCAGCGTGTTGGCCGGGAACGTGCCCTGCCACAGGACGTCATGGTTGCCGAACACCGTATACCAGGGCAGGTTGATGCCCTGCGCATGGAACGGCTCGCGAGCCTTGTCGAGCAGGCCGGGAATCGTCGGGAAGCCGTGATGGGTCTTGTAGACGTCCGGCGCCTGCAGGCCCGAGACCTCTTCGGGGTGCCAGAACGCACGGTCGTACGCCAACATGTCGTTGTCCATGACGCCCTGGTATTTGGTCAGGTCGCCACTGTCCGGGGTGATCGTCCCGCCGTCGAGCAGATCAATGTTCCACCGGATCTCGTTCTCCTGGCAGTTGTCGGAGTTGTCACCGGTTTCGATCAGAAACTGCAGCGGCTGTCCGAGCGCGGGGCCGACCTCGAGGTCATTGATCGCCTGCACCATCGACTCGGCAACGTGCGCGGTGAGCATCTCGTGTGGGCGGTAAGCCGAGGACGTCAGCGCGGCAGCACCGGCGACTCCGTCGAACGCCTCAAGACGGGCCGGCGACTGGTGATCCATGATGTGGATGTCGCTGAACTGGGCGAACGACACCACGTGGCTGCGGGTCGCAGCGCGCCCGGCGAGCGCGTCGATGCCGATACCCGTGCGGACGATATGCGGCTCGGCCGGACCAGCGACGAGACGGACGAAGCCGTTCTCGTCCGGCTCGCCGGGCACCAACGTGCCGAGGACCGTGTTGATCGCCATCCGGATCGACACGCGCGCGGGAGACACCGCATAGGTCGCGAGCGGACCGAGAAGCTGCGTGCCTACGACCGAACCGACGGCGAAGGCACTGCCCTTGAGGAAGGTGCGCCGATTCAGCGCCACGATTCAGACCGTCCTGTGAGCGGTTCGGTCAAGCGTCCAACTTTTGCGATCACGACACGTACAACGCCGCCGCGTGGCGCAGGTCACGCCCCGGTTCGAGACTCGACCCGAGGCGGAACGATGCACGACGCAGTGACCGGCGCACCCTCGCAACACGGTCGGATGTGACCGCAGCGATCACACCGTGAATGCGAGGTCTCCCACCGCATCGTCGCGCCGCAGTTGTCGCACTCCATCGCGTCCATGCCGCGACGCTAACGCAGCGAACCGGCAGGACAGTGGCGCCTCGCTCAGCGAGCGACGGCCACCGACTCGCGACCGGTCCAGACCGGCGTGGCCAACGCTTCTTCGTACTGCACGCGGAGCTGTTCCACCAGGTCGGCCACGGGCTGACGGCGCTCAAGCGAGCCGACACCCTGGCCTGCGCCCCAAATGTCCTTCCACGCCTTGGCGTCGGTGTTGCCACCGGAGCCGAAGTTCATCGCCGACGGGTCCGACTCGGGCAGATCCTCGGGGTCCATGCCGGCGGCCTCGATGCTGCCGCGCAGGTAGTTGCCGTGGATGCCGGTGAACAGGTTGCTGTAGACGATGTCGGACGCCGAGCTCGCGACCAGCATGTCCTTGTAGTCCTCGACGGCGTTGGCCTCGTCGGTGGAGATGAATGCCGAGCCGATGTAGGCCAGGTCGGCGCCGGCCGTCTGCGCCGCCAGGATCGACGCGCCGTGCGAGATGGCACCGGACAGCAGCAGGGGTCCGTCGAACCACTGGCGGATCTCCCGCAGCAGGGCGAGCGGCGACTGGGTGCCGGCGTGTCCCCCGGCTCCGGCAGCGACCGCGATGAGCCCGTCGGCGCCCTTCTCGATCGCCTTGTGGGCGAACCGGTCGTTGATGACGTCGTGCAGCACGATGCCGCCGTAGGAGTGGATCGCCTCGTTGACGTCCTCACGTGCTCCCAGCGACGTGATGACGATCGGCACCTTGAAGTCGACGCACGCCTGGAGGTCCTCCTCGAGCCGGTCGTTCGACTTGTGGACGATCTGGTTGACCGCGAACGGTGCGGACGGGCGGTCCGGATGTGTTGCGTCGTGCTCGGCGAGCTCGGCCTCGATGCGGGTCAACCACTCACGGAACACCCCCGCGGGACGGGCGTTCAGTGACGGGAAGGAGCCGATGACCCCGGCCTTGCACTGGGCGATCACCAGGTCGGGCCCGGAGACGATGAACAGCGGCGAGCCCACGACGGGAATCGTCAGCGGGCGGCGCAGGATGTCGGGCAGGGCCATGGTCGGTCTCCTCGTAGCAATGCAACTAGTTGCATATAATCACAGCGTCGTGCCACGATCAATGTGAACGCCGCCACACCTGCGGCCCGACGACGGAGATCCATGACCACCTCGCCTGCCCTCGACGCCTGGCACCGCATCGCCGCGGATCGCGACCCCACCGGGCTGACCGACCTGATCGCCGACGATGCGGTGTTCTGCTCCCCTGCCGTGCACACACCGCAGGAGGGCAAGGCGCTGACGATTGTGTACCTGACCGCTGCGATCCACGTGCTCGGCCCGTCGTTGACCTACCACCGCACGTGGCACGGCGAGGACTCGGCCGTCCTGGAGTTCACGGCCGACCTGGACGGCAAGCAGGTCCACGGCGTCGACGTCATCGGCTGGAACGACGACGGTCGGATCGACTCGTTCACCGTCATGGTGCGCCCGTTGAAGGGACTCCACGTCGTCATCGAGCACATGGCCGCCGAGCTGGGCAGGCTCGCGACCGACGACTCCCGATCGACCTGAGCGCACGGCGACGACCGTCGTCGGCGGGCTACCGTGGCCCCGTGATCGTCGATGACCTCGGACATCCCTGTGACATGGTTCGGCCTGCCGCTCGTGTCGTGTCGCTCGTGCCGTCACTGACCGAGGCGTTGGCGTCGGTCAACCGGCCCGCCCTGGTCGGGGCGACCGACTGGTGCACCCACCCGGCCGACCTCGACGTCACCCGCGTGCGGGGGACGAAGAACCCCGACCGCGATGCCGTGCTCGCGCTGCAGCCCGACGTCGTGATCGCCAACAAGGAGGAGAACCGCGAGCTCGACGTCCGCCGTCTGCGGGAGGCCGGGGTGGCCGTCTACGTCACGGACATCCGCACCGTTCCGGACTCCGTCGACTCGATGGAACGCCTCTTCGACGCCCTCGGGTGGACCGGGCCGGACTGGCTCGCCCGCGCACGCGAGCTCTGGTGCGGGCCACTGCCGCCGGTCGACCGAACGGTTGCCGTGGCGATCTGGCGAGACCCGTGGATGGTCGTGGGGTCGGACAACTTCACCGACGACCTGCTGCGCCGGCTCGGCCTGCAGAACGTCTTCGCCGACAGCCCCGACCGCTACCCGCACGTCGAGCTGCCAGATCTCGACGGCGCAGGAGCCGACGTCGTGCTGCTGCCGGACGAGCCCTACGAGTTCACGACCGACGACGGGCCCGAAGCCTTCTCGACGACCCCGACACAGTTGATCGACGGCCGTGCCATCACGTGGTACGGACCGTCCCTGATCGAGCCCATCGACATCTGAGGGACCGCTCGCTCAGCCCCAGCTCCGCTCGAGCTCGGCCAGCGCATCCTCCAGGTGGGTCAGCAGTCTCTGCAGGTGCGGCAGCGACGTGCGACACCCGATCAGGCCGAAGTCGAGATGACCGGCGCGACTGGTCAACGTGATGTTCAGCGCCTGTCCGTCCATCACGATCGAGACCGGGTACAGGCCGTCGAGCCGGGCTCCGTTGAAGTAGACGTCGTCCTTCAGCCCCGGGACGTTCGACACGATCACGTTGAACGGTGGCCGGGTGTACTTGACGAAGCCGGGCACGGGAGCGAACGCCAACGGGGCCATCTGCGCTGCCGAGAAGGCCAGAATCTGCGCCGGTGAGAGATCGTGGAGGATCTTCTTGGCCTGCTTCGAGGAGTACGAGATCTCCTCGAGCCTGGTCGCGCCGTGCGCGCGGTCCGTCGCCAGGTTCACGACGATTGCGCCGACCTTGTTGCCGCCGTCCTTCTCCCCCGCCGAGTCCTCCCGCAGCGCCAGCGACACCGGCACCATGGCGGTCATCGGCTCGTCGGGCAGCGCGTTCTGCTCCAGCAGGTACTCGCGCAGCGCTCCGCTGACCATCGCGAGGACGACGTCGTTGAGGGTCGTGGCCGATGAACGCGCCACCTGCCGGATCCGCTCGATCGGCCACGATTGCGCCGCGAATCGGCGCGCCCCGCCCACGGGTCCGTTGAGGATCGTCTTGGGCGCACGAGGCAACGTGACGTCGCCGTCGCGGAAGACCTGCCGAGCGACCTTGACCCCCACCGGGACCAGGCCCGCCAGGTCGCCTGCGACCTCCGAGGCCGAGCGCAGGACACCGAGCGGGTCGGGAAGGCGACCGCCCGTTCGCACCAGCTCGCCACCGGCCGACGGTCGGCGTGCGGGCAGCATCCACGGCGGCAGACAATCGCGCGCCGTCGGGTCCGGCGAGTACGAACGCTGCATGAGTCGCAGCGCGGCGACGCCGTCGACCAGCGCGTGGTGAATCTTGCTGTAGACCGCGACCCGACCGTCGGCCAGTCCTTCGACGATGTGACACTCCCACAACGGTCGATGACGATCCAGCAGCGATCCGTGCCAGCGAGACGTCAGCTGCAGCAGCTCG
>DATMSF010000047.1:0-9758 GCA_035565535.1 Aeromicrobium sp. | reverse complement strand
ACACCCGTGGGATCGACCACCGTGATCTGACGGACCGGGGGACCGCCGCTGCGCCAGCCATCGGCCGCGCCGAACGCCGTGCCGTCGGCAGCGTACCGTTCGCCCAGCGTCTCGGCGGCCGCCCGCAGCACGGCCGGGCCGGGCTCGGGGGCGACGACCAGCTCGTCAGGGACGTGCTCGTCGAGCCAGTCGGTCGAGACGGGCCCACTCGTGAATGCCTCACTCGCGACCAACCGCCGCAGGAAGCCCAGATTGGTCGTGACGCCGGCGATCAGCGAGTCGTCCAGCGCTGAAGTCATGGCCGCCAAGGCGCTCTGCCGGTCGTGGCCGTGCGTGATGAGCTTGGCGATCATCGGGTCGTACGCGGTGCTGACCTCGCCAGCCCGCGCGTAGGCCGACTCGATCCGAGCACCCGAGCCCCAGACCATCTGCTCGATCGTCCCCGCCTGGGGCAAGAACCCCGCGTAGGGGTCCTCGGCGTAGACGCGCACCTCGAGCGCGTGGCCGGTGAAGACGATCTGCCCCTGGGTCAGTGGCAGCGTCTGGCCGGCGGCCACGTCGAGCTGCCAGGCGACCAGGTCCGTGCCGGTGATCTCCTCGGTCACGGGGTGCTCGACCTGCAGGCGGGTGTTCATCTCCAGGAAGAACGCCTCGTCGCCGGAGACCAGGAACTCGACCGTGCCGGCTCCGGTGTACCCGACCTCGCGAGCCAAGGCGACCGATGCGTCGTGCAGCCGGGCGCGCAGCGGCTCGGACAGCTCCGGGGCCGGCGCCTCCTCGAGCACCTTCTGGTGGCGCCGTTGAGCCGAGCAGTCGCGGGTGCCCAGGTGCACGACGTTGCCGTGCTGGTCGCCGAACACCTGCACCTCGACGTGCCGTCCACCTTCGACGTAGCGCTCGATCAACAAGGTGTCGTCCCCGAACGACGCGGCCGCCTCGCGAGCGGCGCGGGCCAGCGCATCGGCGAGGTCGCCTGCGTCGCGGACCACGTGCATGCCCTTGCCGCCGCCACCGGCCGCGGCCTTGACCAGGACGGGATACGCGTCGGCCGGCACGGCGCCGGCCTCGTAGCGCGGGGTCACCGGCACGCCGGCGCGCTCGGCGACCTCGCGAGCGCGATCCTTGCGTCCCATCAGCTCGATGACGTCCGGGGCGGGACCGATCCAGGTCAGCCCGGCGTCGATCACCGCGCGCGCGAAACGGGCGTTCTCCGACAAGAAGCCGTATCCGGGATGGATCGCGTCGGCGCCGGCTTCTTGTGCCGCGCCGAGCACCTTCTCGATCGACAGGTACGACTCGGCCGCCACGGTCGGCCCGATGGCCACGGCGACGTCGGCCTCCACCGTGAACGGTGCGCCGGCATCCGCGGTGGAGTGGACGGCGACGGTGCGCAAGCCACGTTCGCGACACGTGCGGAAGATCCGACGGGCGATCTCGCCGCGGTTGGCGACGAGGACGGTGCTGATGGTCATCTACTGCTCACATCCGGAAGACGCCGAACTGCGGCGTGGCGGGAATCGGGGCGTGGGAGACGATCTCGAGGCTCATCCCGACCACGCGACGGGTGTCAGCCGGTTCGATGATGCCGTCGTCCCAGAGCCGTGCCGTCGAGTAGTACGCCGAGCCCTGCTCCTCGTACTGGGCCATGATCGGCGCCTTGAACTCGGCTTCCTCCTCGGCCGACCACTGACCGCCCTTGGCCTCGATCCCGTCGCGGCGGACGGTCGCGAGCACCGAGGCGGCCTGCTCGCCGCCCATGACGGAGGTCCGGGCGTTCGGCCAGACCCACAGGAAGCGCGGGTCGTAGGCGCGACCGCACATGCCGTAGTTGCCTGCGCCGAACGACCCGCCGATCACGACGGTCAGCTTCGGCACGACGGAGGTCGCCACGGCCGTGACCAGCTTGGCCCCGTCCTTGGCGATACCGCCGTTCTCGTAGTCCCGGCCCACCATGAACCCACTGATGTTCTGCAGGAACAGCAGCGGGATGCCGCGCTGGTTGGCCAGCTCGATGAAGTGCGCGCCCTTCAACGCCGACTCGCTGAACAAGATGCCGTTGTTCGCCACGATGGCCACGGGGTAACCCATCACGTGGGCGAACCCGCACACCAGCGTGTCGCCGTACAGCGGCTTGAACTCGTGCAGGCGCGAGTCGTCGACGATCCGGCTGATGACCTCGCGGACGTCGTAGGGGATGCGGGTGTCCTCGGGCACCACGTCACCGATCGTCGCGGGGTCCTCGCGCGGGGGGAGCGCTGGTTGCCGCGGCAGACTCGGCCCGGGTGCCGGCCGCAGCGTGCCGACGATCGACCGGACGATGTGCAGGGCGTGCTCGTCGTCGTCGGCCAGGTGATCGACCACACCGGACCTGCGGGCGTGCACGTCGCCGCCGCCGAGCTCCTCGGCCGTCACGACCTCACCCGTGGCGGCCTTCACCAGCGGCGGGCCGCCCAGGAAGATCGTGCCCTGCTCCTTGACGATGACGGTCTCGTCGCTCATCGCCGGCACGTAGGCGCCACCGGCGGTGCACGATCCCATCACCGCAGCAACTTGCGGAATGCCCTGGGCCGACATGTTGGCCTGGTTGAAGAAGATCCGACCGAAGTGCTCGCGGTCGGGGAACACCTCGTCCTGCATCGGCAGGAAGGCGCCGCCGGAGTCCACCAGGTACACGCACGGCAGGTGGTTCTGCTGGGCCACGGTCTGCGCGCGCAGGTGCTTCTTAACCGTCATCGGGTAGTACGTGCCGCCCTTGACCGTCGCGTCATTGGCGATCACGACACACAGTCGACCCTCGACGCGACCGATCCCCGTGATGATGCCGGCGCTGGGCACCGCGTCGTCGTACATGCCGTTCGCAGCCAGTGGCGACAGCTCCAGGAACGGGGAACCCGGATCCAGCAGCGCATCGACCCGATCGCGCGGCAGCATCTTGCCGCGTGCCACGTGGCGATCGCGGGCGGCCTGACCGCCGCCGGCGCGGGCGAGGGCCAGTCGTTCTCGCAATTGGGCAACTCTGTCTTCCACGGACACGACGGTAGCAGAAAAGTTAATGATCGTTAACCTCTGTTCGTCCGGCACCGTGCTGACGGCGTTAGGATGCGGCGGTGCCTTCCACCCCTCGACGTGAGCAGATCCTCGGCGCCGCCGCCCGACTGTTCGCCGAGCGCGGCTTCCACGGCGTGTCGGTCCACGACATCGGCGCGGCGTGCGGCATCTCCGGTCCGGCGCTCTATCGGCACTTCGCCGGCAAGGACGATCTGCTGGATCAATCGCTGACGGCCATCAGCGAACGCCACGTCCAAGAGGCCACGGCCCGCATCGCGCAGCATGCTGATCCGGCCGAGGCGCTCGACTCGCTGATCAGCTGGCACATCGATTTCGCCCTGCGACACCCCGAGCTGATCGTGATCCAGGATCGCGAGTGGTCGAACCTGACCGACGACGCCCAGCGGCGGGTGCGCACCCTGCAGCTGACCTACATCGACATCTGGGTCGACGTCCTGCGCCGACTGCGCTCCGATCTGGAGCCCGCCGAGGCGCGGGCGGCGATCCAGGCGATGTTCGGCCTGTTGAACTCGACCCCGCACAGTGCGCGCATCAGCGAGGACCGGATGCGATCGCTGTTGGCCGCGATGGCCCGGGCGGCCCTCCTGGGCAGCGCCTGAGTCAGCCGCGGGACACCGGGACCCGGAACCCCTTCGGTCGACTGACCGAGCGCCGGCCGAACGAGTCGCTGTCGGCCAGCTCCCAGTCCTGGCGCCACGCGTCCGGTGTCGCGTCGTACAGCTCTCGCGGTTCGAGCCAGTCGTACAGATCGGCGTACGTGACGGTCACGTGGTGGTCCAGCCGGCGGTGCAGGAGCCCCGGGTGCAGGTCGTCGAAGGAGTCCAGCCCCATGGAGGCGACGATCTGCTTGGCACTGGCCACCGTCTGGGCCTGGTAGTTCCTGACCCGGACCGACTTGTCGTCGACCCGCAGCGCGCGGGCCCGCCACGGGTCCTGGGTCGCCACGCCCACCGGACACCTGTTGGTGTGGCACGCCTGGGCCTGGATGCAGCCGAGCGCGAACATCATGGCCCTGGCCGACATCGTGAAGTCGGCGCCCTGACAGATGCGCTTGACGATGTCGATGCCCGTGGCGACCTTGCCGCTGGCGCCGACCTTGACCCGGTGCCGCAGACCCGCGCCCGTGAGCGCGTTGTGGACGAAGATCAGCCCCTCGGTCAGCGGCGTGCCGACGTGGTCCTCGAACTCGACCGGGCCGGCGCCGGTGCCGCCTTCGGAGCCGTCGACGATGACGAAGTCCGGTCCGGCGTCCTCGTCGACCATCGCCTTGCAGATGCCGAGGAACTCGTGGCGTGATCCGATGCACAGCTTGATGCCGACCGGCTTGCCGGCGCTGAGCTCGCGCAGGTGCTCGACGAACTGCACGAGCTCGCGTGGCGTCGAGAATGCATCGTGCGCGGGCGGGGACACGATGGTCTCGCCGATCTGGACTCCGCGCGCCTCGGCCACCTCGGCGTTGACCTTCTCGCCTGGCAACAAGCCGCCCAACCCGGGCTTGGCGCCCTGCGACAGCTTGATCGAGATGGCCTTGACCTGATCCGACCGGGCTCGCTCCGCGAACTTCTCCGGATCGAACCGACCGTCGTGGGTGCGGCAGCCGAAGTAGGCCGAACCCAGCTCCCAGATCAGGTCGCCCCCGGGGCGGCGGTGGTAGCTGCTGATGGCACCTTCGCCGGTGTCGTGCGCGAAGTCGCCCATCGCCGCGCCCGCGTTGAGCGCCTCGATGGCGTTGCCGGACAGCGAGCCGAAGCTCATCGCCGACACGTTGAGCAGCGCGATGTCGTACGGCTGGGTGCACCGTGGCCCACCCAACCTGACCTTGGGGATATCACCTGGAGCGCGCTTCGCCGTCAACGAGTGCGTGACGAACTCGTACCCGATCCGGTCGACGTCGCGTTGGGTGCCGAACGGCTCGGCCTCGGTGTCGCCCTTCGCTCGCGCGTAGACGATGTCGCGGATCTCGCGGTCGAACGGCGCTCCGTCGGTGTTCGACTCGACGAAGTACTGCTGGATCTCGGGACGGAGGAACTCGGCCAGGAACCGACCGTGCCCCAGCACCGGGTAGTTGCGCAAGATGCTGTGCTTGCGCTGCAACAGGTCATGGGCGCCGACCAGACCGACGATCAGCACCGGCGACGCGGCCCACCACCAGCCGGAGTCGACGAGAACAGCAAGGGCACCGAGTGCGGCGCCGAGGGCGAGGATTCCGGCGATGACGAACCACCTGACCATGGCCCCATGATCCTCCGGTGACCAAGATTCGCAACCGTGGCGGTGTCGTCGGCCCTTCGGGGTTCAGGCGTCGCGCAGCGTGCGCCAGGACACCGCGGCCGCACCGAGCGTGATGACGATCGCCACGGCAGACGTCGTCTGGACCGCGAGGTCGAAGGCACGGTGTGCCGATTCGATGATCGCCTCGCCCGCCGCGTTCGGGTACCAAGCCGCCACGTCGAGCGTGCCACCGAGCGTCTCGAACGAGCCATCACGCTCGCCCCACTGCGCGACGGCCGGGATCGTCAGGTGCGAGCGGTACATGGCAGTGAGGACCGCACCCAGGACTGCCGTGCCGAGGACGGCGCCGATCTCGTAGGCGGTCTCCGAGATCGCCGACGCCGCGCCCGCCTTCGACGCCGGGACGCTGCTGAGCATCAGGTCGTTCGTGATGGTCTCGGCCAGTCCGATGCCGATGCCCATCAGGGCAAAGGCGCCGCCGACCGACAGCACGGACGGCTGACCCACCAGCGTCATGACGGCGTACCCGACGGCCGACGCGGCGAAGCTGCCCGCCACCAGCACGCGCACCGGCAGGTAGTTCAGCAGGTGCACCGCGACGAAACCGCACACGACGGTGACGACCAGACCGGGCACGAGGACGAGCGCGGCATCCATCGCGGACAACCCGAGCACGAGCTGCAGCAGCTGCGCGCCGAGGAACAAGAATCCGGTCAACGCCATCAGGCTCAACAAGTTGGCGACGATCGCACCGGTGAAGACCGTGTTGCGGAACAGCGTCAGGTCGATCATCGGGTGTGTGCTGCGCTGCAGTCGACGCACCAGCGTCCAACCGGCGACGGCGGCCACCGCGAACGAGATCAACGTCGGGTCGTCCAGCCCGTGCTTGGCCAGGTTCTTGATCCCGAACACCGCCGGGAACATCGTGGCCATCGACAACCCGATGGCCGCGAGGTCGAGCGGACCGGGCTCGGGGTCCCGCGACTCGGGCAGCAAGCCGATCGCGAGCGGGACGAGCACCATCACGATCGGGACGTTGATCAAGAACACCGATCCCCACGCGAAGTGGCCGAGCAGCCATCCACCCAGGATCGGACCCAGCGCCGCGCCGCCGGAGAACATCGCGGCCCACGTCGCGATCGCGATGCGTCGATCGCGCGAGTCGGTGAAGACGTTGCGGATCAGCGACAGCGTGGACGGCATCAGCGTCGCACCGAACAGGCCCAGCAGCACACGGGCGGCGAGCAGCATCTCGGCCGAGGAGCTGAACGCGGCGAGCAGCGAGGCACCAGCGAAACCGACCGCACCCAGCAGGAGCAGCCTGCGGCGTCCGACCCGGTCGCCGATGCTGCCCATCGCGATGAGCAGACCGGCCAGCATGATCGCGTAGACGTCCACGATCCACAGCAGCTGCGTTCCGGTCGGCCGCAGATCGACGCTGATCGCGGGCAGCGCGAAGCTCAGCACCGTGTTGTCGACCGAGACCATCAGCACCGGCAGCATCAGCACGGCCAGGGCTGCCCACTCGCGCACCCCGGCACGCGTCGTCGACGACGTCAGCTCGATGCTCATGGCGACCTCCTCACCTGGTCTCCGGGCCCACCTGGTTTCTGGACAACCAGACAACTGTACCGTCTGGACGGTTCACTAGACCAGTCGGTCCAGTGTGACGTTCCCGACCACGGCGAGCCACTACGCTGTCGACATGGCAGCGGATCGCAGCACTCGCGACCGGTTGCTCGACGCGTTCGAGACGATCCTGGTCACCTCGGGTAGTCGCGCGGCGACGTTGGAGGCCGTCGCTGCGCAGGCCGAGGTGTCCAAGGGTGGGCTGCTCTACCACTTCGGCAGCAAGGACGAGCTCGTCGACGGCATGCTCGCCCGGCTGCTGGAGCAGGGCGCCGCGGACGTGCAGAAGATGCGCACCGCCAAGAAGGGGCCGGTCGACTTCTACCTGTCGACCTCGGTCGACTCCGGCAGCGACTTCGACCGCGCGCTCATCGCCGCCGGTCGCATCGCCCAGGAGAGCGACGACCGGGCACGCGAAGCACTGGCCGACCTGCGCGAAGGATGGTTCGCCGTGCTGCGTGAACACCTGGGCGACGAAGCACTGGCGCGCACGATCCAGCTCATCGGCGACGGGCTCTACTTCGACGACACGACGGGATTGCGCGACCGCCGCGCCTTGTCACACGTCCGCGACGTCCTGCGCCGTCTCGACGTGCTCTGACCCGGGGCTCAGCCCTTGCGCAGCTCCAGGAAGATGCTGGGGCCGAAGTCGTTCCTGGCCAGGCGCTTCTGCAGCCGCTTCTCGACCGCGAGCATCGTCTTGGTGGGCAACAGCTGCTTGAGCCGTTCACTGCGCAGGTTCGACACCGACAGCTTGTCGTGCAACCTCAGCCCCGCAGCGTCCAGCTGACCGACGACGGTGGCGATGTTGTGGTTGACGAAGGCGATCGCGTCAGGTTCGTCGGCCTCGACCGTGCGGATGCTGACCGGCTCGGTCGGCAGCTGCTTGCCCTGCTTCTTGAACTGACGCCGGTTCTTGAAGTGGCCGTAGTTGGCGACCTCGATGATCGCCGTCGCACCCGGCTTGAGCACGCGCGCGATCTCGGCGAACTCCGCGGTCGGGTCGGGCAGATGGTGCATGACGCGCACCATCGTGACCAGGTCGAGCGACTCGTCGTCGAACGCCAGGTCGTCGGCCTGCGTCCGCACCCGCTCGATGTCGGTGTCGGCCAGCAGCTTCGCCGCAGCGTCGAGCTGGGACTGGCTGGGCTCGGCCAGCGTCACGTGGTCGGCGTACTCGCGCAGCAACAGGCACAGCCGGCCGTATCCGCCTCCGATATCCGCGGCCCGACCGAAACGACGACCCGCCAGCAGTCGGCGGATCGCGATGCGTTCGGCCTCGTTCTCGTACTGTCGCTTGTCGAAGTACGTCGTGTAGTCGTAGCCGCGGTCGTACTGGTCGGCGACCTTCTTCTGAGGCTCGCCGGGCTGCGGTTCGGCGTTGTCGTCCGTCACGGCCGCAACCCTAACCGAACGTGCGTGGGCCGAAGACCGGCGATTGCTTCTTCATGCCGGCTTCGCGTGCGATCTTGGTGTTGGGCGACTTGAACATCAACGACTGCAGCTTGCGCTCTCGTCGCAACGCCCGCCGCTCGCTGCCTCGCGTGTTGCGGTAGATGAGCTGCTTGGTGGCCGCGACCGAGTCGGGGGAACGCTCCTTGATCTGCTCGACCAGCGCCAACGCCTCGGCGAGCGGGTCGTCGCTGACACCCGTGGCCAGACCCAGCTCGACCGCCTGCTCACCCGAGACGATCTCACCGGTCATCGCCAACCGCTGGACGATGTCGACCGGCATGACGTCCAGGAACGGCACCGTCCCGCCCATGTCGGGCACCAGTCCCCACTTGGCCTCCAGGATCGACCACTGCGCGTCGGGGGTGGTGAACCGGAAATCAGCGCCTGCGACCAGCTGCAGACCACCGCCGAAGCAGTGGCCGTGGACCACGGCGATCACCGGAACCGGCAGGTCGCGCCACACGGTCGAGAACTTCTGGAACAGATTGGCCTTCCTCGGCCCGGCCAGGAAGAAGCGCGCGACGCGCTTCTTGTCCTTGAACGCCGACGCGAAGTCCAGTCCTGCGCAGAACGACCGCCCCTCGCCACGAAGGATCACCGCTCGAATCTGCTGGTCGTCCTTCAGGGACTCAGCGGCGGCAACGAGCTGCTCCACCAAGTCCAGGTCGATCCCGTTCAATGCCTCGGACCGGTTGAGCGTCACGTACGCGACGCCGTCCTCCATCGCGGTCAGCACCTTCTGTTCTGCCATGACAGAACAGTACCTACCAGCCAGTACACCGACCCGGCCGCCGAGCTCGGACGTGGTGACGGGCGCGCGTGGGGGGATTTGAACCCCCGAGTTGTCTCGACGCCTCGGACGTCCAACACCCGATCCGCACATCGCTGAGACGACACGAACAGCTGGCAGCACCTGGGCCAGCACAGGGACTTCCGAGGCCACCCCGACGCATGACGATTGCGTCGAGGTCAGCGACCCTTGGGAGACTTGACCGGGAGCCACCTGATCGAAGGGCCTCGCTGCGGCCCATCCGGATCCTTGATCAAGACGTTGGCAGCGCGAAGCTCGTTGAGGACCTGGGTCGCCTGTTGGACATCGAGGTCGAACATATTTCGAATCGTCTTGTTGGTGATCCAGCCGTATTCCTTGAGATGAGCTTCGACTCGCGGGCGTGCCGAGTCTGCTCGGGCTCGGTGTTGAACCGCCGTCCCGAGGGCGGAAGCCACCGACGGTCGAAGTCGCCAGCGGATGCCCCTACGCGCATCGCCGTCTCGCTCGACCAGAGCGTCCGCGCCAGCCGCTAGTCCATCGAGCCTGTCCCGTGCTTCGACATCGCTGACCTGGAGCAGCCGCGACGCCTCAGCCAGCGTCA
>DATMSF010000046.1:0-6877 GCA_035565535.1 Aeromicrobium sp. | reverse complement strand
ATGCCGGACGTCAGGTAGTACAGCGGCGTCATGATCGCCGACCCGATATCGCCTATGAAGCCCACAGATGCTCTCCTTGAGAAGGTGTGGAGTCACCGTGCCGGTGACGCTTTTGTGGAACGGGGTCGAGCCCTCCGCGGGCCCACGGGTGGCAACGCAGCAGCCGTCGGCCGGCCAGCCACACGCCACGGATCGAGCCGTGGACCTGCACGGCTTCGAGCGCGTACGCCGAGCAGCTCGGGTAGTAGCGACAGACGTCGCCGTAGAGCGGACTGATGGCGAAGCGATAGACCTTCAGCACCGCGATCAGCACGTACTTCATGCGACTACCGGGCCCCGCAACGTCGCAACGCTGCGTCGAGCTGAGTTCCGAGGTCGGACGACTCGTGATCGGCAGCCGACGGCAGGGCGCGGATCACCACACGAGAACCCGCGGGCACGGCGTCGAGACGGTCGCGCATCAGATGACGGAGCCGACGCTTGACCCGATTGCGTGTCACGGCGTCACCGACCGCCCGACTCACGACGAAACCGACGCGAGTGGACCCGCCGTTCGTCCCCAGGACGACGTGGGCGACCAGCGCCGGTTGTGCGGATCGAACTCCGGAGCGGACGGTCGAGCTGAACTCGTCGCTGCCGGTCATCCGCTGGTCACGCGGAAGCACCGCGAACGCTCAGGCCGACAGCTTCGCGCGACCCTTGCGACGACGGTTGGCCAAGATGGCACGGCCGGCGCGGGTGCGCATGCGGAGACGGAATCCGTGCTTCTTGGCACGACGGCGGTTGTTGGGCTGGTAGGTGCGCTTGCTCACGATGGTTCCTTCAGGTTCGGGCCGGGTTCGACGGCCACCGGGAACCCACGATCAAGACGGTCGACGGTCAGGTCGTACCACCACTTCGTGGGCACGCGGCAGTTGTCGTCCACAGGACGGACACTCAACGGTACGGGCGCCTGGCGGCAGGGTCAAACCGGCCCACTTTCGCAGCCCGGTCTCCGACGATCCAGACGACACGCCGACGCATACCCTATCGAATCGCCAGACGGGTTGTGACACGCCGAAGGACGCTGCTAACGTCACGCCGGTACGGGGATTTCCACAGGCTCGCCAGTTTGACCGAGCCGTCGTTCACATCGTGTGGAAAACTCTGTGGACACATCTGCTGCACTCTTGGAGGATCGCTCGACCATGACTGACGCCAGTACCTCCATCACGACAGAACAGCAGCTCGCGGAGATCTGGCAGACAGCGGTCGAGACTCTGTCCCCGGGGGCCAAGGTCTGGGTGCACACGGCGCAACCGCTGTCGTTGCACCACAATCTGTTCGTCGTGGCCGTGCCCGACGACCTGACCCGTGGCCAGCTCGAGACCCGCGTCAAGCCGGCCCTCGAGCACGCCGTGACGTCGATCGTCGGATCACCGGTCAAGGTCGTGGTGACGATCGAGCCGTCCTTGAGCGAACGCAGCGATGCCGAGACCGAGGAGCTGGAGGACGAGGACGACGCCGAGCTCGACGAGTTCGTGCCCAGCTGGGACCAGCAGCCCGGGAACACCGTCGGCCCGACACCGGCCCCGGCCAACAACGCCGCCGCGATCAACGCGCGCCTTAACCCGCGGTACGTGTTCGAGAACTTCGTCATCGGATCGTCCAACCGTTTCGCGCACGCCGCCGCGGTCGCAGTGGCCGAAGCACCCGGCAAGGCGTACAACCCGTTGGTCATCCACGGCGAGTCCGGTCTGGGCAAGACCCACCTGCTGCACGCCATCGGTCACTACGTGCAGCGGTTCTACCCCTCGTCACGGGTGCGGTACGTCAGCAGCGAGGAGTTCACCAACGACGTGATCAACGCGATCCGCAACAACCAGACGACCGCCTTGAAGCGCAAGTACCGCGAGATCGACGTCCTCCTGGTCGACGACATCCAGTTCCTGGAAGGCAAGGAGTCGACGCAGACCGAGTTCTTCCACACCTTCAACGCGCTCCACAACGAGAACAAGCAGATCGTCATGACGTCGGATCGTCCGCCCAAGAACCTGACGACCCTCGAGGACCGGTTGCGCAACCGATTCGAGTGGGGACTGACCACCGACGTCCAACCGCCGGACCTGGAGACGCGCATCGCGATTCTGCGCAAGAAGGCTGCCAGCGAGAAGCTGACGGTGCCGGCCGACGTCGTCGAGTTCATCGCCAGCAAGGTGCAGACGAACATCCGTGAGCTCGAAGGTGCACTCATCCGCGCGACGGCGTTCGCCAACCTCCAGGGCACCACGGTCGACCTGCCGTTGGCGCAGATCGTCCTGAAGGACCTGGTCACCGAAGGTGAGGAGCCCGACGTCACGGGCGGGATGATCATGGCGCAGACGGCGGCGTACTCGGAGTTCTCGATCGACGAGCTGCGCAGCGCGAACCGCAGTCGCGACCTGGTGCTGGCACGTCAGATCGCGATGTACCTGTGCCGCGAGCTGACCGAGATGTCACTGCCGGAGATCGGGCGCGAGTTCGGCGGACGCGACCACAGCACCGTCCTGCACGCTGTGGGCAAGATCCGCAAGCTCATGGCCGAGAAGCACGCGGTGTACAACCAGGTCACCGAGCTGACCGCGCGCATCAAGCAGCAGGCGCGCGCTCATTGACCGAGTTTTCGGTCATGCACAGTTGGGGACGAACCTGTGGGCAACCGGCCCGATCCAGTGGACAGAGGCGTCTGTCATGTGAACTGACTGTGAACCAAATCAGATCGTCCACAGGGTTCGACAAGTCCTCCCGTCCGTAGTCAACCGGTTGTCCACAGCGACAGCTCCCGAGACGGCAGAGCAAATCATCGATCTCCACATCATCAACACCCGCTACGACTACTACGACACCATCTACAAACATCACGATCAGTCGAATTCACTGCAGACCGACCTGGGGACGACCGTTCCACCTACCGCCCTCACGCCAGTGCGTGGCAGGATGCAAGTCTGTGGTTCATCGACCATGATCGAAGACATCGAGAAAGGCAGTACCGAGTGAAGTTCCGCATCGAACGCGACGTCTTCGCCGACGCCGTCGCGTGGACCGCCCGAAGCCTGCCGAACCGTCCGAGCGTCCCGGTGCTGGCCGGACTCCTGATCGAGACCGCCGATGACGGGCTGACCCTGAGCGGATTCGACTACGAGACCTCCACGCGAGCGACGCTCCCGGCCGAGGTCAGCGCCGACGGCCGCGTCCTGGTGTCAGGACGTCTGTTGTCCGAGATCGTCAAGTCGTTGCCGGCCAAGCCGATCGATGTCGCACTCGACGGCACCAAGGTCGAGGTGCGCTGCGGAAGCGCTCGGTTCAGCCTGCAGACCATGCCGGTCGAGGAGTACCCCCAGCTGCCGCAGATGCCGACCGCTTCAGGCACGGTCAAGGCCGAGGAGTTCGCGACGGCGGTGGCGCAGGCCGGTGCGGCCGCGGGCCGCGACGACATGTTGCCGCTGCTCACGGGCCTGCGTCTCGAGCTCGAAGGCTCCACGATCTCGATGATGGCCACCGACCGGTTCCGGGCCAGCCTGCGCGAGCTCGAGTGGTTCCCAGAACGCAGCGATCTGTCGGCCCAGGCACTGGTTCCGGCCAAGGTGCTCAGCGACACCGCTCGTTCCCTGACCGGCGGTGGCGACGTGACGATCGCGGTCTCGTCCGGTGAGTCCGGTGACGGCCTGATCGGCTTCGAGGGCACCGTCGGCAACGGCACCCGCCGCACCACGACTCGCCTGCTGGAAGGTGACTTCCCGCGGGGCCGCCAGCTGTTCGAGGCGCAGCCGGAGACCACGGCGTACGTGTCGACCCACGACCTGGTCGACTCGGTCCGGCGCGTCTCGCTGGTCGCGGAGCGCAACACCCCGGTGCGGCTGTCGTTCGCCGACGGCGTCGTGCAGCTCGAGGCCGGCAGCGGCGACGAGGCACAGGCGTCCGAGTCGGTCGAGGCGACGATCGAGGGGCCCGACATCTCGATCGGATTCAACCCCAACTACTTGCTCGAGGGCCTGGGCGTGATGTCCGAGCCCGTCGTGCAGCTGACGTTCACGCAGCAGAACAAACCGGCGGCCATCACCGGCGTCGCCGAGGTGGGCGCTGCCCCCGAGGGAGCGTTCCGCTACTTGATCATGCCGGTTCGCCTCAGCTGAGGAGAACCGCGAAGGAGGGTACCTGTGAGCAGCATCGGTCTGGTCGGTCTGGGAAAGATGGGCGGCAACATGCGCACCCGACTGCGAGACGCCGGTGTCACAGTGGTCGGTTACGACCAGAACGCAGAGATCTCCGACGCCGCGTCGTTGTCGGACATGGTCGACCAGCTGCCCGCCCCGCGGGTCGTGTGGGTCATGGTGCCGGCCGGTGAGGTCACCCGGCAGGTCGTCGAGGAGCTGGGTGGCCTGTTGTCGCCCGGCGACGTCGTCGTCGACGGCGGGAACTCACGCTGGACCGATGACGCGGTGCACGCCGAGCAGCTGTCCAGGAACGGAGTCGGGTACGTCGACTGCGGCGTCAGCGGTGGCGTCTGGGGACTGCAGAACGGTTATGCCCTGATGGCCGGCGGTAGCAAGGACGACATCGCCAAGGTGCAGTTCGCCTTCGACGCGCTCAAGCCGGAGGGCGATTCAGGATTCGTGCACGCCGGTGCGGTCGGCGCCGGACACTTCTCCAAGATGGTCCACAACGGCATCGAGTACGCCATGATGCAGGCCTACGCCGAGGGTTTCGAGCTGCTCGAGAAGGTCGACCTGGTCGAGAACGTCACCGAGGTCTTCGACTCCTGGCGCGAGGGGACGGTGGTCCGGTCGTGGCTGCTGGACCTGCTCGTCAACGCACTGCAGGAAGATCGAGGGTTGTCCTCGATCCGTGGCTACGCCGACGACTCGGGGGAGGGGCGCTGGACCGTCGAGGCCGCCATCGACAACGCCGTGCCGATGCACGCGATCTCGGCCGCCTTGTTCGCGCGGTTCACCTCCCGCCAGGACGACTCACCGGCGATGAAGGCCGTGGCCGCGATGCGTCAGCAGTTCGGCGGTCACGCGGTCAAGTCCGAGTGACGTGTACGTCGCGCGGCTGAGCCTGGTCGACTTCCGCTCCTACCCGGACGTCGAGCTGACCATCGGTTCCGGTCCCGTCGCCTTCGTGGGGGCCAACGGTCAGGGCAAGACGAACCTGGTCGAGGCGATCGACTACCTGGCGCGGTTGGACTCCCATCGCGTCGCCAGTGACACACCGCTGGTGCGCGCCGGAGCCGATCGAGCGGTCGTGCGCGCCGAGGTCGTGCGCGGGGAGCGCACGGCGTTGTTGGAGCTGGAGATCGTACCGGGCAAGTCCAATCGGGCGCGCGTCAATCGGGCCGACCTGCCGCGCGTCCGAGATCTCGTCGGCATCTTGCGGACCGTGATGTTCTCGCCCGAGGATCTGTCGTTGGTCAAGGGCGACCCGTCCGACAGACGTCGATTTGTCGACTCATTGATAACTCTACATTCTCCGCGATTCACCGGCGTTCGAGCGGACCTCGACCGAGTACTCAAGCAACGGAACACCTTGCTGAAGTCCGCCGGTCGTCGCCGTGACGTCGAGATCGCGACGCTGGACATCTGGGACGAGAACCTGGCGAAGCTCGGTGGTGAGCTCGTGGCGCGGCGTCTGGTCCTGCTCGACGAGCTGGCGCCTCACCTGTCCGAGGCCTATCTACGGGTCGCCGCTGATGCTGCTGAGCATCGGCGCTCGGTCAGCGCCGTCTACCGACCGTCGCTGGAGCTTCCGGAGGGTGAACGTGATCCGGCGAGGATCGCCGAGCTGTTGCTGGAGGAGATGCGACGTCGACGATCCGACGAGCTCGAACGTGGTGTCAGCCTGGTCGGCCCGCATCGTGACGACGTCACCTTGACGATCGGTGACCTGCCGGCGAAGGGCTACTCCAGCCACGGCGAGTCGTGGTCGCTGGCATTGGCACTGCGCCTCGCCTCGTTCGAGCTGTTGCGTCAGGACGGCGACGACCCCGTGCTGATCCTCGACGACGTGTTCGCCGAGCTCGACGAGGGACGACGCCAACAGCTGGCCGACCTGGTCTCCGACGCCGAACAAGTTCTCGTCACCGCCGCGGTCGAGGCCGACGTGCCGAGCGAGCTGCGTGGCCGGTACTTCCGAGTCGAGGCAGGTGTGGTCTGTGCCGGCTCCTGAACCCGATGACGACGAACGACTCGACCTGGCTCGCGACATCACCGACCGCTACCGCAAGGACGCCGGCACGAATCCGTCGCCGCGGCGTCGCCGGCGTCGACCGTCCACACCCGGGCGACCTCGCGGATCACGTGACGAGCCGATCACCCTCGGCGACGCTCTTGGAGAGCTGATTCGCGAGCAGGGGTGGGGTTCCCACCTGGATGCACAGAAGGTGTTCTCCGACTGGGCGGGCATCGTCGGCGCCGACATCGCGAAGCATTCACAGGTCGTCGGATACGCCGATGCCGTGGTGCACGTCCAGACCACGTCGACGGCGTGGGCCAAGGAGCTCAGGCTGCTGGCCCCCCGGATCGTGGCTCGGCTCAACGAAGCGATGGGCGATGGCAGCGTGGTGCGCATCGACGTGCGGGGACCCGAGGCACCCAGCTGGAAGAGTGGCCCGTGGTCGGTCAAGGGGCGAGGACCGCGCGACACCTACGGCTGACGGGCCAGCGCGCAGCACGCTGCCATGCCCGCCGCCGAGACCACCGCCAGCAGCACCAGCACCGCCGATGCCGCGACGAGGTCGTCGCCGGAAGTGACCGACCGGGCGCCCGAACCGATCATGGCTGCCACCGAGACGAGTGCTCCGCCCACCGAGAACACGACGTCCTGGCGTCGAGCCGCCGGACGCGCACCCAGCACGGCACCG
>DATMSF010000045.1:0-3108 GCA_035565535.1 Aeromicrobium sp. | reverse complement strand
GCAGCAGACCCAGAGTCGCTTCGGGCAGACCGATCTTGTACTTGCCCTCAGCGGCCACGCGATGGTGCGTGGCCAGAGCGATCTCCAGACCGCCACCCAGTGCGGCGCCGTTGATGGCCGAGGCGACCGGCTTGCCGGCGGTCTCCAGCTTGCGAAGCGTCGCCTTGATCTCCTCGCAGTTGTCGAACAGCGCCTGGGCGTCGTCCTTGGTGGCCTGCATCATCAGCTTCAGGTCGCCACCGGCGAAGAAGGTCTTCTTCGCCGAGGAGATGACCGCGCCCATGACGGTGCCGGCGGCGACGTCGGCGACGTAGGCGTCGACGGCCTTGGCCATGCTCGAGGTGTACGCCTCGTTCATCGTGTTGGCGCTCTGGTTGGGGTCGTCGAGGACGATGTGGGCGATGCCGTCCTTGACCTCGTAACGAACTGCGTCAGTCATGAAAGTTCTTTTCTCCTAGAGACAGGGGGTCAGAGGACCTCGACGACAGTGGCGATACCCATACCGCCGCCGACGCACAGGGTGGCCAGGCCGTACTTCTTCTCGCGACGCTCGAGCTCGTCGATGAGCGTGCCGAGGATCATCGCGCCGGTGGCACCCAGTGGGTGACCCATGGCGATCGCGCCGCCGTTGACGTTGGTCTGGTCGTGCGGGTAGTCGTCCAGATCCTTCATCAGACGCATCGCGACAGCAGCGAACGCCTCGTTGATCTCGATCAGATCGAGGTCGTCGACCTTCAGGCCCGCCTTGTCCAGTGCCTTGCGGCTGGCCGGAGCAGGACCGGTGAGCATGATCGTCGGGTCGGCGCCGGAGACTGCCGTGGACAGGATGCGGGCGCGGGGGGTCAGGCCGGCCTTCTTGCCGGCTTCCTCCGAGCCGATCAGCACCAGGGCGGCGCCGTCGACGATGCCCGAGCTGTTGCCGGCGTGGTGGACGTGGTTGATCTTCTCCACGTCGACGTACTTCTGCAGCGCGACGGCGTCGAAGCCGCCCATCTCGCCGATCTGGGCGAACGACGGCGGCAGAGCCGCCAGGCTCTCGACCGTGGTGCCCTCGCGCACGAACTCGTCGTGGTCGAGGATCGTCAGGCCGTTCTCGTCCTTGACCGGGATGACGGACTTGCTGAAGTAGCCGTTGGCGATCGCCTTGGCGGCGCGCGCCTGCGACTCGGCGGCGAAGGTGTCGACGTCGGTGCGCGACCAGCCCTCGATCGTGGCGATCAGGTCGGCGCCGATGCCCTGCGGCACGAACGACGTATCCAGGTTGGTGCGGGCGTCCATGGCCCACGCTCCGCCGTCGCTGCCCATCGGGACGCGGCTCATCGACTCGACGCCACCGGCGAGGATGAAGTCCTCCCAGCCGGAGCGAACACGTCCGGCGGCCTGGTTGACGGCCTCGAGGCCCGAGGCGCAGAAGCGGTTCAGCTGCACGCCGGCGACGGTGTCGGGCAGACCTGCGGCGATGGCGGCCGTCTTGGCGATGTCGGCGCCCTGGTCACCAACCGGTGACACACATCCCAGGACGACGTCGTCGATCAGGTTGGGGTCCAGCGATGGGTTGCGCTTCTGGATCTCTTCGATCAAGCCGGTGACCAGCGAGATCGGCTTGACCTCGTGGAGCGATCCGGTCTTCTTGCCGCGACCGCGCGGGGTGCGGATTGCGTCATAGACGAAGGCTTCAGCCATGGGTTTTCCTCACAGACTAAGTTTGGTGGTTCGATTGTGACACCATTACTGTCAAAGTGGTAGCGAGCGGATGTGGCATTCATCACGAAAGGAGTCAGGCGTGACTGGTTTCGCGGAGACCCTCAGCGTAGACGAGCTCGCGGCTCGCGTCGACATGTCCGTTCGCACGGTCCGCTTCTACGCGGGGCGTGGTCTGATCCCTCCACCTCGCCGTGAAGGTCGCAACGGGTACTACGGTCCCGATCACATCGCCCGCCTGGAGCTGGTGCGTGAGCTGCAGGCCCACGGCTTCACGTTGTCGGCGATCGAGGGCTACCTGGAGAACATCCCCGCGAGCTCCACACCCGAGCAAGTGGCCCTCCATCGCACGCTGCTCGCTCCGTGGAGTCCCGGCCTGCTCGAGGAGCTGGACCGCAAGCAGCTGGAGGCGCGGACCGGGCGCGAGCTGACCGACGACGACCTCGAGCTGCTGGTCGCGGTCGGTGTCATCGAACCGACTCCCGAGGAGGACGTGTTCAAGGTCGCCCCTGCGCACCTGGCCGTGGGCGTGCAGTTCCTGGACGTCCAGATGCCGCTGGACCTCGCCCTGGCCTCACGCAAGATCTACGAGGAGGCCGGCCGCAAGGCCGCCCACGACCTCACCGAGCTGTTCGCCTCCATGTGGTGGCCCCGACTGAGGGCCGAGGGCCGCAGCGCCGAGGACATCCGTGCGCTCGTCGAACGGTTCAAGCCCTTGACGATCCAGGCCCTCGTGGTCGCCTTCGAGCAAGCCGTCGACGAGGGCAAGCGCGAGATCGTGCGCCGCCGGTCCGGCGACTAGGCCACGTCCGGACCGTCCATCAGACGGCGGGTGATCGCCGAGACGTCACGGTCCAAGGCATCCACGCGGTGCTCCAGCCGATCGAACCGCTTGTCGACCTGCTCGAACCGCTTGTCGACTTGTTCGAAACGTCGGTCCACCTGCTCGAACCGCTTGTCGACTTGCTCGAATCCGTTGGCGACGATCACGGTGAGTGCGTCGATCTTGGCATCGACGCCTTCGAAGCGAGCAGTCAGCGTGGTACCGAACATGCGGGTCATCAGCGCCATGAAGCCGAGCTGCAGCGTGAAGAGGCCCACGATGGCCGCCCACGTCTGCGCGTCGTTCATCCTTCAAGAATAGACAGCGCCCTGCCGCCGGCAAGGGGCAACCGGACAGCTGTGGATATCTCTGCGTTGATTCACCGATTCAGGCCGACCCCGAACGTCTCCTGATGAGCAGCCAGCCGCCAACGACCAGCAGCAGCGCGACGGCTAGGGCTCCGGCCCCGATCGTGGCACCGGTGCGCGGCAAGGCGCCCAGACCGGGGATCGTCACTGCGTCGCGTGGGGAGCCACCAACCGCCGCGGTGCCGACCTCGACCGTGAACGTCGTGTCACCACATG
>DATMSF010000044.1:0-5334 GCA_035565535.1 Aeromicrobium sp. | reverse complement strand
ATCGGACACCTGACTTCGTCGGCGCACCGTATGGTTCCGACCTGCGCCAGTATGCCGCGGCCGGGATCCCCACGGTGCAGTACGGTCCGGGCGACGTGGCCTCGGCGCACGCCGTGGACGAGGTCGTGGCGATCGACGAGGTCGTCCACAGCGCCCAGGTGTACGCGCAGCTGCTGCTCAGCCGATGCGGTTGAGCCACTCCCGGGTCGAGCCCACCGTCGCCAGGGCCTGCGTGGCGCGCGTCAGCACGACGTAAAGCGTGCGCCAGCCCGCCGGGGACTCATTGACGATTCCGTCGGCGTCGACGACGACCACGGCGTCGAACTCCAGACCCTTGGTGTCCAGTCCGTCGAGCACCCGCAACCGGTCCGAGCGACCGTCGAACGCCGCCCTCAGGTCGGCCAACCGGTCACGCGGCGCGACGACCGCGACGGTTCCCTCGAATCGGTCGAGCACGCGGTCTGCTTCGGCCAGCGTGGTGGCCACGACGTCGCCCTCGGGCACCACGACGTGCCGGGGGTCCGAACCGGTCCGGCGGACGGCATCGGCCAGATCGGCGTCGGGGATCGCGTGCTCGGCCACCTGGGCGGCCAGGTCGTAGATCTCGGCGGAGTTGCGATAGTTCGTCGACAGCCGGAACGTGTGCTCCGGCTTGCCCTCCAGCGCGGCAGCGCGAGCCAGCGCCGCTTCCTCGGCGTGCGGCCACGACGACTGCGCCGGATCCCCCACGATCGTCCAGCTCGCGTACCGTCCGCGGCGACCCACCATCCGCCACTGCATCGGCGACAGGTCCTGCGCCTCGTCGACCAGGACGTGCGCGTAGCCGTCGTCGTCGGTGCTGGAGGTCGACCGCAGGCCGTCACGCTCCTCGCGCTCGCGGCGCTCGAAGCTCATCAGCTGCTTGGGGTGGTCGTCGTCCGGGTCGTCCTCGGGCGGCAGCTCGCCGATCAGGTACCGCAGCTCGTCGATCAGCGGCACGTCCTCCATGCTGGGATCATCGCGCGTCCACGACGCCGTGAGTGCCTGCCGTTCTGCTGCGCTGAACGCACCCCCGTGACGTTCGAGGACCTGAGGAAGGGTGCGCCACACCTCGACGGCGTCGACGGCCGGCCACCACGCCTCGACGAAGTCGACGAAGCGGTCGTCGGTGGAGATGACGTCGGCGAACTCGGACTTGCCCTTCTCCAGCGCCCGCTCGCCCGAGACCTGGTTCCACAACGCATCGACCAGCGCCTGCGGTGCGCGGGCGTACGCACGGTTGCGCTTGGCGCCCGACAACAGACCACGGCGGATCCGGTCCAGGTCTGCTGCGTCGAGCCGCAGCACGTCGTCCTTGTAGAAGTAGCGCAGCTCGGTCGGGGCTCCCGGGGCGGGCGCGGCGGCGGCACGTTCGAGCAGGCGGACCATGCGCGACGACCCCTTCGCCGCGGCGGCGACCGGCTCGTCGTGGCGAGCGGCTCGCACGCCGTCGACCAGGTCGCCGAGCGATCGCAACGTCACGGCGGTCTCACCCAGGCTCGGCAGCACGCGCTCGATGTAGGCCATGAAGACGGCCGACGGGCCCACGATCAGCACGCCACCGCCCTCGAACCGGCGTCGATCCGAGTACAGCAGATAGGCCGCGCGGTGGAGGGCGACCACGGTCTTGCCGGTGCCCGGTCCGCCGCCGATCGTGGTGACGCCACGCATCGGCGCCCGAATCGCCTCGTCCTGCTCCTTCTGGATCGTGGCGACGACCGAGTGCATCGTGGAGTCGCGGGCCCGGCTGAGGCTCGCGAGCAGCGCACCCTCGCCGACGACCACCAGGTCGTCCGGGGCGTTGTCCGCATCGAGCAGGTCGTCCTCGACCCCGATCACCGTCGACCCGCTGCAGCGCAGCACGCGACGACGCACGACGCCGGCCGGTTCCTGCGCCGTCGCCTGGTAGAACAGCGACGCCGCAGGGGCTCGCCAGTCGATCAGCAAGATGTCGCGGTTCTCGTCACGCACGCCGATGCGACCGATGTAGCGAGACTCGCCGTCGATCATCGTCAGCCGGCCGAAGACCAGGCCGTCGTGCGCGGCATTGAGCGCCGACAGCCGCCGCGTGGCCTGGTAGACCATCGCGTCACGTTCGACCAGTCCGCCTTCGTTGCCGACCTGGCCGCGGGCGAACCCTTCCTTGACCAGGGAACGCGCGACGTCGGCAGAGGCCTCGAGACGCCGGTAGACGGTGTCGACATAGACCTGCTCAGCAGCGATCTCCGCCTGCGCCTGGTCCTGCGAGCTCATCCGGCCAAGTCTACGACGTACGACCAGGTGCCCGCGTCAGCCCTTCCGACGATTGAGAAATGCGACCATCGCCTCGCGGGCCTGCTCGCTGTTGAACAGCGCCGCCGACTGCTCCGCGACCCCTGCGCCCAACGCATCGATCCGCGCGACCAGGTCGTGGTTGAGCAGCTTCTTGGTCTCCCGCAGGCCCTGGGGGTAGCCCAGCGCCAGGTCGGCCAGGACACCGCTGACTGCTGTGGCCAGCTCCTCGTCGGGCACCGCCTTGGTCACCAGTCCGAGGGTCACTGCCTCGGCGGCGTCGAAGGCCCGGGCCGTGAGGAACAGGTCGGCAGCGGCTCGATCGGTCAGCCGCGGCAGCAGGCTCAGCGAGATGACGGCCGGCGCCAGCGCCAGCCGCACCTCGGTCAGCTGGAACGTGACCGACCGGGCCGCGATGACGATGTCGGCGGCACCCACGATGCCCAGGCCGCCGGCCCGCACCGGACCGCCCAGCTCGACGACGACCGGTTTGGGGCTGGTCGCGATGGCTCGTTGGATGCCGACGAGCGCATCGGCTCCGGTCGTCATGCCGCCCGACGCCGCCTCGCTGAGGTCGGCGCCGGAGCAGAACACTCGGTGTGCCGAGCGGATCAGGATCACCCGGCTGTCCGCGTCGGCCGACGCGGTGTCCAGGTGGGCGGCCAGCTCCGTCACCAGCTGCGAGCTCAACGCATTCCGGTTGTGCTCGCTGTCCAGCGTGACGGTCGCGACCTGGTCCGTGATCTGCAGGTGCACCAGCTCGGTCATGCGAATCTCCTGGGATTGATCAGTACGACTTGGGCAGCCCGAGGGAGAACTGCGAGACGAAGTTGAGAATCATCTCGCGGCTCACCGGCGCGATCCGGGTCAGACGCGACCCCGCCAGCATCTGCACCAGCTGGTACTCCTCGGCCAGACCGTTGCCGCCATGGGTCTGGATCGCCTGGTCGACCGCCTTGCACGCTACCTCGCCCGCGGCGTACTTGGCCATGTTCGCCGCTTCGCCTGCACCCATGTGGTCGCCCGCGGCGTACAACGCCGCCGCTTTCTGCGTCATCAGTCGCGCCATCTCCAGCTCGATGTGGATCTGGGCCAGTGGGTGGGCGATCGCCTGGTGCGACCCGATCGGAGCCTTCCACACGGTGCGCTCCTTGGCATAGGCGACGGCCTTGTCCAGCGCCAGCCGGGCCATGCCGCAGCCCGACGCGGCGCCCATGATGCGCTCGGGGTTCAGACCCGCGAACAGCTGCTCGATCCCGGCGTTCTCGTCGCCCACGAGGGCATCGGACGGCAACCGCACGTCGTCGAAGAACAGCGTGAACTGCTTCTCGGGACCCTTCAGCCCCATCGCGATCTCGGACCAGGTGAATCCCTCGGTGTCGGTCGGCACCATGAACAGTGCCGGCTTGAGGTTGCCGGTCTTGTTGTCCGTCGTGCGTGAGACGACGAGCACGTGGCTGGCCTCGTCGATGCCCGAGATGAAGGTCTTCTGGCCGTTGAGGACCCACTCATCGCCGTCGCGCTCGGCGGTCGTGGTGATCTTGTGGGAGTTGGAGCCGGCGTCCGGCTCCGTGATGGAGAAGACGTACGTCGCGCTGCCGTCAGCCAGGCCGGGCAGGAACGTGCGCTTCTGCTCCTCGGTGCCGTACTGCGCGATGATCGTGCCGACGATCGCCGGACTGACGACCATCAGCAGCAGCGGGCTGCCTGCAGCGGCCAGCTCCTCGCACACGGCGGCCAGGTCGCCGATGTCGCCGCCACCACCGCCGTACTCCTCGGGGATCGAGACGCCCAGATACCCCAGCTTGCCGGCCTCGTCCCACAGCTCGGTGGTCTTGCGGCCTTCCTTGGCGGCCTCGAGGAAGTAGTCGGAGCCGTACTTGGCGCCCAGTGCAGCCACTGCCTTGCGGAGCTCCTGGCGCTCCTGGGACTCACTGAACGTGCTGGTCATGCGGTTTCTCCTTCGTCGGTTCCTTCGATGACGGCCAGGACTGCGCCCGACTCGACCTGAGCGCCCTCGGTGACGCTCAGCTGTGCGACCACGCCGTCGACGGGGGCGCTGATGGTGTGTTGCATCTTCATCGCCTCCAGCACGACGACGGTGTCGCCCTTGCTGACGGCTTGGCCTTCGGCGACGCTGACGCTGACGACCGACGCCGGCATCGGCGCGAGCAACGAGCCCTCGGCCACGACGTCGGCCGGGTCGACGAAGGTCGGCACGGGAACGAACGCGAACGAGCCGTCCGGGCCGTCCACGTCGACTGCTTCGGTCCTGACGGACACCTGGAACGTCAACGTGACGCCGGCGTCGTCGAGCACGACGCGGTCGGGGGTGGTGCTGATCGTCTCGACGTCGTCCAGGTCGACCGGTGTCAGGCCGTCCCGCCCGCCGGTGTACGTCACGGTGATCTCGTCACCCGCAGGCGCCAGATAGGTCCGCGTGCGCGGTTGGCTGGGGGCGTTGCGGAAGGCTGCCGGGATGCGTGACAACACGCGCCGGCCGGCCACGGCCGCCTCCGCCTGCGCGAACGCGGCTGCTGTGGCCGCCAGCTGCACGGCGCGGTCGTCCGCGGCGGGCGCGGTCCACTGGGCCAGCCGGTCGTCGAGCAGTCGGGTGCTGAGCCGTTCCTCGACGAAGTCGTCGTCGGCCAGGATCGCCTTGAGCAGGTCGACGTTGGTCCGCAGCCCGTGGATGCGGGCTCGGTGCAGCGCAGCGGACAGGCGGCGGATGGCGTCGCGACGGTCGGTCCCGTGGGCGATGACCTTGGCGATCATGGCGTCGTAGTGGATGCCGACCGTCGAACCGGCCTCGACGGCGGAGTCCACCCGGATGCCGTCGGTCAGCGGCACGTCGAAGGCCCGCAGCGTGCCCGTCTGCGGGGCCCAGTCGTCGGCCGGGTCCTCGGCGTACAACCGGACCTCGACGGCGTGCCCCTCAGGTCCGGCGGGCTCCTCGCCCAGCGCTCGACCATCGGCGACCGCGATCTGCGCCGCGACCAGGTCCACACCGAAGACCTCCTCGGTGACGGGATGCTCGACCTGGAG
>DATMSF010000043.1:0-1860 GCA_035565535.1 Aeromicrobium sp. | reverse complement strand
GTTCCCCGTCCTCCCGGTCCTGGTCCACGGCGACGCGGCCTTCGCCGGCCAGGGCGTGGTGTTGGAGACCCTGCAGCTGTCGAAGCTGCGTGGCTACCGCACGGGCGGCACGATCCACGTCATCGTCAACAACCAGGTCGGCTTCACCACCGCACCGTCGTCATCACGGTCCTCGACGTACTGCACCGACGTCGCCCGCAGCATCCAGGCACCGGTGTTCCACGTCAACGGCGACGACCCCGAGGCGTGCATTCGTGCCGCTCAGCTCGCGTACGAGTACCGCCGCACGTTCAACAAGGACATCGTCATCGACCTGGTGTGCTACCGGCGCCGGGGCCACAACGAGGGCGACGATCCCAGCTTCACCCAGCCGCTGATGTACGACACGATCAACGCCAAGAAGTCGGTGCGCAAGCTGTACACCGAGGCGCTGGTCGGTCGTGGCGACATCACGCTCGAGGAGGCCGAGGCGGCGTTGGCCGACTACCAGGCCCAGCTGGAACGCAACTTCGCCGAGGTCAAGGAGGTCGCCGAGGAGCCGGCGTACACCCGCACCCCGGACTACCCCGAGAAGCCCGAGCACTCCGGCGAGCTGGTCACCGCGGTCTCCGCCGAGACGCTCAAGGCCATCGCCGATGCCTACACGGCAGTGCCCGAGGGCTTCACGGTGCACCCGAAGGTGCTGCCCCAGCTGCAGCGTCGCGCCGCGTCGATCACGGCCGGCCCCATCGACTGGGGCACCGGCGAGATCATCGCGATGGGCTCGCTGCTGGTCGACGGACGCCCGGTCCGGCTGGCCGGTCAGGACTCGCGTCGCGGCACGTTCACGACACGCTTCGCCACCGTCATCGACCGCAACACCGGCGACGAGTGGACGCCGTTGAGCAACGTCAGCGAGAACCAGGCGACGTTCTACGTCTACGACTCGCTGCTCAGCGAGTACGCCGCGCTCGGGTTCGAGTACGGCTACTCGGTCGCGCGGCCCGAGGCGCTGACGATGTGGGAGGCGCAGTTCGGCGATTTCGTCAACGGCGCGCAGTCGGTCATCGACGAGTACATCAGCTCCGGTGAGACCAAGTGGGGTCAGAAGTCCGGCGTCGTGCTGCTGCTGCCGCACGGCTACGAGGGCCAGGGCCCCGACCACTCCTCGGCCCGGCTCGAGCGCTTCTTGGACCTGTGCGCCGAGGACGCCATGACGGTGGCGGTCCCGTCGACTCCGGCGTCGTACTTCCACCTGCTGCGCAAGCACACGCTGGAGGCCGAGCACCGCCCACTGATCGTGGCGACTCCCAAGTCGATGTTGCGCAACAAGGCAGCGGTGTCGCAGCCGGACGACTTCACCTCGGGCGCGTTCCGACCGGTCATCGGCGACGGCGACGTCGACGCCACGCAGGTCGAGCGGGTCATCGTCTGCTCGGGCAAGGTGTACTGGGAACTGGTCGCCGAGCGCGCCAAGCGCGAGGAAGGACAGTCCCGCACCGCGATCGTCCGCCTCGAGCAGGTCTACCCGCGTCCGGTCGAGCAGCTGCGCGAGGAGGTCGCGCGGTTCACCAACGCCACCGAGGTGCGCTGGGTCCAGGAGGAGCCGGCGAACCAGGGCCCGTGGCCGCACGTCGCAATGCACTTCACCGGTCAGCTCGGTTCGCTGCCCCTGCTGCGCGTCTCGCGACCGGAGTCGTCCACCACGGCGGTCGGCTCGCACTCGCGCCACGTCGAGGAGCAGCAGACGCTCATGGCCCAGGCCTTCAGCTGAGTCGGTCCGCCGGTACTCGTGCCGCACGGCAACACCTGAGCGTTCTCACACGTCGGTGGGCGCGGCGGTGAAAAAGATGTCACCTGAGGACCCCTCACGCGTGACAT
>DATMSF010000042.1:0-7222 GCA_035565535.1 Aeromicrobium sp. | reverse complement strand
AGCGACGACCAGTACAAGTACCAGCGCACCTACCCGAAGGGGGAGCTGTACGCGCACGTCACGGGCTACTTCTCCTACGACTACGGACGCGGACCGATCGACGGCAACGGCGACGGACCGGTCGAGTACGCCGAGAATGCCGTGCTGTCCGGCAGTGACGACCGGTTGTTCGTCAACCGGGTCGTCGACCTGTTGTCGAACAAGCAGCATGCCGGCGGCTCGGTCGAGCTCACGCTGGATCCGTTGGCGCAGAAGACCGCCGCCGAGGGCTTGGCCGCATTGGGCAAGAAGACCACGGGCGCCGTGGCGGCGATCAACCCGCAGACCGGTGAGATCCTGGCGATGGTCAGCCAGCCGTCGTACGACCCCAACCAGCTGGCCAGCCATGACTTCGCCGCAGTTCGCGAGGCGATCACGGCGTTGAACGACGACGAGGACAAGCCGCTGCTCAACCGGGCGACGCAGCAGATCCTGCCGCCGGGGTCGACGTTCAAGCTCGTGACGGCCGCGGCCGCACTCGAGAACGACGTCGTCGACGGTCCAGGTGATGAGGTCAAGGGCGGGCGAAGCCTGTCCTTCCCAGGGATGACCTACCAGCTGGTCAACGAGAACGGCAGCAGTTGTGGCGGCGACCCGATCAGCTTCACCCGGGCACTGAGTGTCTCGTGCAACGTCTCGTTCGGTGACCTGGCCGGCAAGATCGGCCAGGACGACCTCGCCGAGCAAGCCGCCAAGTTCGGCTTCGGAGCCGATCTGTTGGCCGGTCTGCCGTACAACGCCAGCCACTTCACGCTCGACGACGAGCAGCTCGAACCCAACCTGCTGGCGCAGTCGGGCATCGGTCAGTACAACGTCGCCGCCACGCCGCTGCAGATGGCGGTGGTCGCCGGCGGTATCGCCAATCACGGCGAGGTCATGGTGCCCTACCTGATCAAGACGGTCAGGTCACCCAGCTACACGGTGCTCGAGCAGGCCGAGCCCAAGACCTTCAGCCAGGCCATGAGCCGCCGCAACGCCGACATCCTTCGCGACATGATGGTCGACGTGGTGCGCAGCGGTACTGCGACGTCGGCGCGGATCAACGGTGTCGAGGTCGGCGGCAAGACCGGTACGGCGCAGTCCACCCAGGACCGTCCGCCGTACGCGTGGTTCGTCGCCTTCGCTCCGGCCGACGACCCGGCCGTCGCCGTCGCGGTCGTCATCGAGTCCAGCGACACCGCCCGCAACGAGATCGCCGGCGGGCGCCTGGCCGGGCCGATCGCCAAGTCCGTCATGGAAGCGGTGCTGGGCCGATGACCATCCCATCCACGTACGATCTCCACCCCCGATCTGGGAGACTGCCATCATGACCGAATCAGACGGCGCGATCCGCCTGGGTGACCGTTACGAGCTGGGCGGCTTGCTGGGCCGCGGTGGCATGGCCGATGTCCGTGTCGCCCGCGACCTGCGACTGGGTCGCACCGTGGCGATCAAGACGCTGCGCGCGGACCTCGCCGCGGACGAGACGTTCCAGGCGCGGTTCCGGCGCGAGGCACAGTCGGCCGCAGCGTTGAACCATCCGTCCATCGTGGCGGTCTACGACACCGGCGAAGGCGTCAACGAGCACGGCGTCTCGGTGCCGTACATCGTCATGGAGTACGTCGAGGGCCAGACGTTGCGCGACATCCTGCGCGGCGCCGAGACCGGCCGCAAGATCCTGCCCGAGCGTGCGCTGTCGATCGTGGCCGACGTCCTCAGTGCGCTGGACTACAGCCATCGGTCGGGCATCGTCCACCGCGACATCAAGCCGGCCAACGTCATGGTCACGCCGTCGGGCCAGGTCAAGGTGATGGACTTCGGGATCGCCCGCGCGATCGCGGACACGTCCTCGGCGATGACGCAGACCGCCGCCGTCATCGGGACGGCACAGTACTTGTCGCCGGAGCAGGCCCGCGGCGAGGCGGTCGACGCCCGCAGCGACATCTACTCGACCGGCTGCCTGCTGTACGAGCTGCTGACCGGCCGTCCGCCGTTCGTCGGCGACAGTCCGGTGTCGGTGGCCTACCAGCACGTGCGCGAAGAAGCGCGTCCGCCGTCCCAGCTCAACCCTGACGTGAACCAGTCGGTCGATCGCATCGTCGCACGCGCTCTGGCCAAGCGGGTCGACGACCGCTACCAGAGCGCTGCCGACATGCGCGACGACCTGCAGAAGGTGTTGTCGGGCGGGTCCGTCGCCGCGCCGCCGCAGCCCACCCTGGTGGGAGCCGCACCCACGGCGGTGACGCCGGCCGTGGCGGTGCCGCCCTCGGCCCCCGGCTCCCGGCGAGCCGAGCCCGAGGACGACGGTGGGCGCTGGTGGATCGGTGTGTTGATCGCACTGTTGTTGCTCGGCGCCATCGTGGGAGGCATCTACCTGTTCACGACCAACGGCAAGGACGATCCCGTCATGGTCGCGGTTCCCGCGGTGGCGGGCAAGGAGCAGCAGGTGGCCGAGCGGTTGCTGACCGAAGCCGGCTTCCTGGTCCAGCCCGAGGAGGTCGAGAGCGCCGACATCGAGGTCGGACTCGCGGTCGAGACCGATCCACCGGAGGGCAGCGACGCCGAACAGGGCAGTACCGTCACGCTGTACATCAGCAGCGGCCCCCAGGAAGTCGCGATCCCGAACCTGAGCAACCTGACCTACGAGAACGCCAAGGAACGACTCGAGGCGCTGGGGTTCAAGGTCAAGAAGGACGAGGCCGACGGCAGTGCCGAGGCCGGGCGCGTCCTGAACACCGACCCGCCCGCCGGCAACAAGCTGGCCGTCGGCGAGACCGTCACGGTGATCGTCTCGCGTGGTGAGGTGACGGTGCCGAACGTCGTCGGCATGAGTCTGGCCGATGCCAAGAAGACGCTCACCGACGCCGGCCTCGAGGTCACCAGCTCAGAAGCGAACGACCCCGTCGTTCCCGCCGGCAGAGTCGTCTCGCAGAGCGTCAATCAGGGCCAGCGAGTCCCGACGGGGACCAAGATCGCCCTGGTCGTCTCGACCGGACCGCCCACCCCGCCGCCCGGAGACGGCGACGCCGACGCCGATGCCGACGGCGGACCGTGACACGTCAGTCGACGTCGGTGACGGTGGCGTGACGTAGTGTCACGGTTCCTGCGTACGCAGGGACCGTGATGTCGGTCAGGCTGGTCATCTCCAGACCGAGCCCGTAGCGCCGGCTGTAGTCGGCGTAGGTGACCGTCTGGGGATTGGCGTTCAAGGACGCCACCATGCCTGGGACGTCGCCGATCGCCTCGATGCGGTACGGCGGCGCGTACGGCACGCCGTCCAGCAGCACCGTGTTGCCGACGCACTTGATGCCTGTCGTCGCGATCAGCCGTTGCCCCTGCAACGAGATGGCCTCGGCGCCTCCGGCCCACAGGGCGTTGACGTACGCCTGGATGTCCTGCTCGTGCACGACGAGCAGGTTGGGGTCGACGTCGTCGTTGGTGCCGTCCCGGGGCGCGTCGGTCAGCACGACGCGGACTCCCGGGCCGGTCGCCTCGGTCAAGCCGACCACACCCTGCAGCTGGGTGGCGGTGGCCACCAGGTCGTCGATGGCATCGGTCGAGACAGCCGTCGACAGCTGGTCGATGTCGGTGCGCAGCTCTCGCGCCTGCGCGCGCAGGCTCTCGACCTGGCGGTTGCGCTCGTTCAACAACGACGAGACGTCGCCTCCCGTCGGTCGCAGATCGGCGCCGTCGGCGTTGACCGAGGCCGTGACGAACAAGAAGCCGGTCGCGGCGGCCAGCAGCATGACCGGCACCGGCCACCGCTGCTGTGCATGCGCTCCGCCCGAGGCGCGCCCGTCACCCTTGCCGACCATACGACTAGGCTAATCGCGTTCACGTCGCGCATCGCACGACTCGGCGAGAGAAGGAAGTGACACCCCGATGGCCCGAGACACCAGCCCCAAGCCGCAGCGCATCGGCAACCGGTGGGCCGGCCCTGCCATGGCGATATCGGCCCTGGTCGGATTGGCCTACATCGTGGTGTTCTACGTGGTCAACGGCCAGGTCGACACGTACCCGTCGTGGTTGCAGTGGTACCAGGACCTGGGCAACTGGAACCTGGTCATCGGCATGGGCTTCATCGTGGCGGCGTTCGGGTTCGCCATGAAATGGGAGTGAATCACACGCGTGTAGTTATCCACCCGTGTGGATGAACCTGTGCACAACCCCGGGGTGAGAACTCAGGTGAGAGCTGCGGTGCGCCACACGACGGCGACGATCGAACCGATCACGAGCACCGCCAACGCCACGAGCTGAGCCACCTGGCGGCGTTCGCGCGGAGCGTAGGCGACCGCGACCGCGTAGATGAGGCCCGCGACGAAGCCGCCCAGGTGTCCCTGCCAGCTGACGCCGCCGCGCAGGCTCAGCACCGCGTTGATCGCCAGCAGCGCCAGCAGCGTCCGCACGTCCTGTCCGGCGCGCAGCAGCAGGACGAACGCGATCGCGAACAGCCCGAAGATCGCTCCCGACGCGCCGACGGTCATCACGTTGGCGGGGGTCAGCACGTAGACGAACGCCGAGGCCACCAACGCCGTCACCAGGTAGACGGTCAGGAACCGCCACGTGCCCAAGGCGCGTTCGATGAACGGACCGAACCAGTACAGCGCCAGCATGTTGAAGCCCAGGTGGATCAGATCGTTGTGCAAGAACGCGGCAGTGATCAACCGCCAGTACGCGCCGTCGGCGACACCGGTCAGGATCTCGCCGTCGTGGGTGCCGGCCGTGGCCCCGAGCATGGCGCCTTCGCGGAAGACCGCTCCGTCGTCGTCACCGGTGACCAGCTGCAGCAGGAACACCAGCAGATTCAGGCCGATCAGCGACATCGTGACGATGCCCGGCCGTGACTGGACGGCGCCACCGGCCGCCGTCCGCGGCTGCCGGATGCTGGCTGCTCCGGCCTTGACGCACTCGGGGCACTGAAAGCCGACGGACGCGTCGTTCATGCACTGCGGGCAGATGGGGCGCTCGCAGCGCTGGCACGAGATGTACGCCTCGCGCTCGGCGTGCCGGTAACAGCGTTGTCCCGGCGCTGGGTGGGTCATGTCCGCGAGATCGTCACCGATTCGAGGACGACCGGCTCCAGCGGACGATCGAACCGGTCGGTCGCGACGGCGCCGATCGCGTCGACGACACGCTTGCTGGCCTCGTCGACGACCTCACCGAAGATCGTGTGCTTGCGGTTCAGCCACGCGGTCGGAACCAACGTGATGAAGAACTGCGAGCCGTTGGTGCCCGGCCCGGCGTTGGCCATCGCGAGCAGGTAGGGCCGATCGAACTGCAGATCGGGGTGGAACTCGTCCTTGAACTCATAACCCGGTCCGCCGCGACCGTCGCCGAGCGGATCGCCGCCTTGCAGCATGAAGTCGGCGATGATGCGGTGGAAGACCAGACCGTCGTAGAACGGGCGCGTGGTCGGCTGGCCGGTCTCGACGTCGCGGAACTCCTTGGTGCCCTCGGCCAGGCCGATGAAGTTCGCGACCGTCTCGGGTGCGTGGTCGGGGAACAGCTCGATGACGATCGTGCCGTGGTTGGTCGTCAGGGTGGCAGTTGTGCTGGGCACAGCGTTCCTTCCAGGGAGTCGGGGGGACGGTTCCATGATCCCACGCCACCCCAGCGCTTCCTCACCACCACTCCCGCCGTTACCGTGTCGGACATGTCTCATCGCAAGACGCTGCTGCTGCTCGTCCTGGCCATCGCCGTCGTCATCGGATTCCGCAAGGCGACTGCGGACAAGGGCGGAACCTTCGACCCGAATCACCCGGAGCGCTCCTGATGTCGGTCTCGGTGGAACGCACCGATGAGGACATCGCCGTTCTGACGTTCTCGTCCCCGCCGCTGAACCTGTACTCGCTGGAGCTACACGACGCGTTCGACCGCGCCCTCGACAAGATCACGGCCGATCTGCCGCGGGCCGTGCTGATCCGTGCCGATGGCCGCGTCGTGTCCGGTGGTGTGGACGTCTCGCAGTTCTACGCCCGCAAGACCAAGGCCGACACCAAGGACCTGTACGACCGGATGATCGAGCTGCCCGACCGGGTCGCCGCGCTGGACGTGCCCACGTTCTTCGCCGCGCACGCGCTGACGTTGACGTGGGCGTTCGAGGTCGCCGTCGCGTGCGACGTGATCCTGGCCTCCGAGCGAGCCACGTTCGGACTGGTCGAGCGGGTCATCGGCCTGACGCCGACGATGGGCGGCACCCAGCGTCTCGCGGCACGAGCCGGTGTGGGACGCGCGAAGGAGTTCGTCTTCACCGGCGCCACGTACGACGCGGTCACGCTCGAACGCTGGAACGTGGTCAATCGCGTCCTGCCGGTCGACGGATTCGACGACGCCGTGCTCGAGGTCGTCCGTCAGATCGCCTCCGGCCCGACGAAGGCCTTCGGTGCCGCCAAGCAGATCCTGCGTCACTTCGAGACCGGCGGCGTCCCGGAGGCCAACGCGCACACGACGAGCATCGCCTCGGAGCTGTTCGACACCGCGGACCTGCAGAACGGCATGGTCTCGTTCCTGCAGGACGGTCCCGGCAAGGCCGAGTTCAGCGGTCGGTAGCGTCCCCGACCGGCGAGTCCGCCCCGCGCTCGGCACGCTCGATCGCGTGGGAGGCTCGGCGCTCGGCCCAGAAGCTGACGATCGGGATCGTGGCCAGCAGCGCCGTCGAGATCAGGAACCACGGCTCCCAGCGGTGGTGGCGGGCCAGCACCACGATCAGCACGACCAGCACCATGAACATCCAGCCGTGCGCGAGGTCGACGGCGGTGATCAGTCCGTCGTTGCGGTTGAACCACGAGTCCGGCTCGGTCGTCCTCTGTCCGACGAACCCGGTGACGACGAGGATCAGGTTGATGCCGACGACCCAGGCCAGGACACGGTAGATCAGCGCGACGTTCTTCACTGCTTCAGGTTACCGGCCTGCTCGTACCACGTTGCTTGTCGGCCTGATCGGCGAGCATTCGCCACCACATGAACACCGAGAACGCCCCGAACACCCACCACTGCAGCGCGTACGCCAGGTTCTTCAGACCCACGGTCCACGAGACGTCGGGGTCAGGCGGTGCCACAGACGTCGCTCCGTCCGGCGGCGGTGAACCGTCGGTCACGATGCCGTAGCCGGACCACAGCCGGTAGGGCAGCTCGTTCAACAACGTCGCGACCGTGACCGACGTGGTCACCCGGTTCTCATCGAGTGGACCGGCACCGCTCACGC
>DATMSF010000041.1:0-2061 GCA_035565535.1 Aeromicrobium sp. | reverse complement strand
CGGCGGCATCGTTGCATGCGGCCTTCGACGACCTGGCCGGTGCGTTCACCGAACGCTTTCCGCAGTACCGCGTGGCACCCATCGAGTACGACGGGTCCCAAGCGTTGGCGGTGCGACTGCTCGACGGAGCCGAGGTCGACGTGGTGGCCTTCGCCGACGAGATGAGTCTGCGGCCGGTGACCGACGCCGGGATCGTGGAGGGCCACACGATCTTCGCGACCAACACGCTGCGGATCGCGGTCGCTCCGGGAAATCCGAGATCGATCACGACGCTGCAGGACCTGGCCGATCCCGACCTCGCCGTCGTGCTGTGCGCACCGGACGTGCCCTGCGGAGCGGCATCGGAGGCGCTGCTCGACGCGGCTGGAGTGCACGTCCGGCCGGTCAGCCAGGAGACCAATGTCACCAGCGTGCTCAACCGGGTCGCGTGGGGCGAGGCGGACGCCGGGCTGGTCTACGCCACCGACGTAGCGGCCTCGGCCGGCCGGATCGACGGCGTGACGCCGGCGAACGCCGACACCGCCGTCAACCGGTACCCCATCGCGGTCGCGTCCGCCGCCTCGTCGGCAGCATCTGCTCACGCATTCGTGGAGTTCGTGATGTCCCGACGTGGACGAGCGATCCTGGCTGCGCACGGATTCGGCGCACCGTGAGCGACGTCGCATGAGCCTGCCACGCAGCCTGTACGTCCCTGCCCTGGTCGGACTGAGCCTGCTGGTCCTGCCGATCGTCGGGCTGATCTCGCGGGTCGATCCGGACACGTTCTGGTCCGATCTGACCTCGCCGGGAGCGCTGGCGGCGCTGCGCCTGTCTCTGGTGACCGGGGCGTGCGCGACGATCGTCTGCCTGGTGCTCGGCGTCCCGCTGGCGATCGTCATCGCCCGGGCTCCGCGCCGCGCAGCGGCGATCGTGCGCACGCTCGTGCTCGTCCCGCTCGTCCTCCCGCCGATGGTCGGCGGCCTGGCGTTGTTGGCGCTGGCCGGACGCTCGGGCCTGCTGGGTCGGCCGCTGTTCGAGATCAGCGGGTTCAGCCTGCCCTACACGACGGCCGCGGTGGTCATCGCTCAGGCGTTCGTGGCGATGCCGTTCCTGGTCATCGCGGTGGAGGGCACGCTCCGTACCTCCGGCACCAGTCACGAACAGGTCGCCGCGGGCCTCGGCGCCGGGCGTTGGCGCGTGCTGACCCGCATCACCCTGCCGTTGTGCCTGCCCGGCGTGGCGGCCGGGACCGTGCTGTGCTTTGCGCGGGCCCTGGGTGAGTTCGGTGCGACGGCGCTGTTCGCCGGCAACGCCCCCGGTGTCACCCAGACGATGCCGTTGGCGATCTACACGGCCTTCAACGGGGTCGGTGTCACCCAGGACTCCGCACTGGCGATGGCGGTGCTGCTGCTCGCGAGCGCAGCCGTGATCGTCGCCGGGTTGCGGACGTGGCGCGAGGACCCCGTCCGATGAGCCGGCGACTGCGGGCCGATGTCGACGTCATCCGCGACGGCTTCCACCTGCGGGCCGACGTCGACGTGGCGGCCGGTGGCTGCTTGGCCGTGCTGGGCCCCAACGGAGCGGGGAAGTCGACGTTGCTGGCGGCGATCGCCGGGCTCGTGCGACTGCGCGAGGGCGTCGTCACCCTCGGCGAGCGGACGCTCGAGCGGCCCGGTCAGGTCCGGTTGCGGCCTGATCAGCGGCGCATCACCCTGCTCGACCAGAAACCGCGATTGTTCCCCCACCTGACGGCTGCACAGAACATCGCGTTCGGCCCACGTTCACGTGGCCGCGATCGGGGTTCTGCCCGGCGGATCGCGCTCGACTGGCTCGAGCGCGTCGAGCTGCCCGACCGCGCGGACGCCCGGCCCCACGAGCTGTCCGGGGGCCAGCAGCAACGGGTCGCGTTGGCGCGCGCACTGGCTGCGGAGCCCGAAGCGCTGCTGCTCGACGAGCCGTTCGCCGCGCTGGACACCGAGAGCGCGGTGGCGATCCGCAGCCTGCTGGCGGTCGAGCTGGCTCGCACCGCGACCACGAGCGTGTTGGTGACGCACGACGTGGCCGACGCCTGGCAGTGGGCGG
>DATMSF010000040.1:0-1579 GCA_035565535.1 Aeromicrobium sp. | reverse complement strand
CGATGCGCTACATCGCCTCGGTCCTCCTGGCCCTGCTGATCCTTGAGTTCGCGCCCAGCCCACGCCGATTCTCCGACTGAGTACCGCCATCATTCGATCGGGCTTCGATCGGGCACCGCCTCATCCACGTACCACGATCACCGGTATCCGGGCCTCCTGGGCAACGGTCACGCTGACCGAGCCGAGTATCAGGCCTGCGAAACCGCCACGGCCGCGACTGCCGACGACGACCAGTTGGGCCCGGTACGACTCCTCGAGCAATTGCTGCGCCGGACGGTCGTACCGGACGAGACGGTGAACGACCACGTCCGGGTACTTCTCCTGCCATCCCGCCATACGCTGCGCCAGCGTCTCCTCGGCCACCCGTTGCTGGGCCGAGGTCTCCAGGCTGGGCAACGACGTCATGTCGGCATCGCTCCAGACGTGCAGCGCCACCAGATCGACTCCCCGCCAAGATGCTTCGTCGAAAGCGATCGCGGTGGCGGCCTCCGATGCGGTCGACCCGTCGATGCCCACCAACACCGGCAAATGGCCGGTCTGAGGAGCCACGTCATGGACGACCACCACAGGGCACTGTGCGTGGTGAAGCACACCGGTGCTGACCGAGCCGAGAAGGCGATGATGTTTTCCAGACCCGTCGTGCCCCGCCATCACCAGGAACAGGCCTGCCGCCGAAACCTCGGTGAGTGCCCGCACGGGATGTCCGATGAGCAGTTCACCTGTGACGTCGAGCTTCGCACCGTCGACGCACTCTCGGGCACTCGTCACCGCATCCGCGACGTACCTGCGTCCATCGTTCTCCAGGGCCGCCATGACCTCCTCGGGCACGCGCCCCACCGGCCACGTCAGCGCCGCGGCCGCGACGGGCAGGGCTGCGAGCACATGCACGATCGTCACGGGAACGTCACGCAGCACCGCCTCGCGGGCTGCCCACCGAACAGCGTCCTGCGCCGCCCGGGATCCGTCGACGCCGACGACGATTCCACGGAGCCGGTTCTGCTGGTTCACCTTTCACGCTCCTCGTCGGGAGAATCGGCATTGCTGATGTTACGGACCTCCTGTTCACCACACTGGAGACGTTTGTCGCCGACGCCGATGCCAAAAGGCACTCCGTACCGTGATCGAAGCCCCTTTGGCGACCTGCATCTTCGCCGTAGGTTCTGCGGGTATGGCGACTGCCGATGAGGGCGGGCACAGCGCATCCCCGCCGAAGCCGTTCCGCTGGCCGACCGCGGCCACCGGCGCCATGGGCTCAGTGGTCCGGCCGCTCTCGAGGACCGTCGGCTATTACGCGCAGACCTGGCGGGACTACCTCGGTCACGAACCCCGTGAACTCCCCATAGCGCGCCCCACCGTCGCACTCGCCACCCACGCCCTGCGTGACGAGATCGTCCTGCTCGGGTTGCGCGCACGACGCCCGGTCAGCAATGCCGAGGCTTTCACGCGCATCAATGCCGAAATCGTCGCTGCACTCGACTTCTACGGGAAGAAGGGCTGGCTGGGCAACCCCACGGGGTTCTTCGTCAAGCCACCGACGCTGCGAGACGTGATCGTCAAGCCAGTCCATGCCTTCGGACGG
>DATMSF010000039.1:0-2388 GCA_035565535.1 Aeromicrobium sp. | reverse complement strand
CTCGAGTCGCAGCGTCTCGGTCAGCGCGGCGACGCCGTGCTTGGCAGCGGTGTACCCGCCACCGCCTTCGTAGACTCCTCTGCCGGCCGTCGACCCCACGTTGATGACGGTGCCCTTCCCCGACGCCTCCAGCGCCGGCAGCAGCGCCCGGGTGACGTTGAGCGTGCCGAGCACGTTGACCTCGTACATCTGGCGCCACACGTCCGGGTCGCCGTTCTCCACCGGATCCAGCCCGACGGCGCCGCCGGCGTTGTTGACCAGTAGCTCGACCACGCGTCCGGCCGCGACAGCCAGGGATTCGACGTCCGCGAGCTGGGTGACGTCGCACCGGACGGCGGTTCCGTCGATCTCGGCGGCGAGCGGTTCGATCCGATCAGCGCGTCGGGCCGCGCAGACGACGTGGAAGCCCGCCGCGGCCAGGGTCCGTGCGGTGGCGGCGCCGATGCCGCTGCTGGCTCCGGTGACGACGGCGACGGGACGGGTGGGCGGGACCATGTCCTCATCTTCGCGCAAACCAGACGCCGATCGTTCGCCGGTAGCGGTTCCCTGGCACACGAGTGCAGAGCGGGGTGGAGGATGATGGAGTGGTGAGCGACCAGGCACAGCCGATCCGTCGAGTGGCGATGCTGTCCGCGCACACCTCGCCGCTGGAACAGCCCGGCGAGGGCGATGCGGGCGGCATGAACGTGTACGTGCTCGAGCTGTCCAAACGATTGGCCGAGCGTGGCATCGAGGTCGAGATCTTCACGCGTGCCACGAGCCGGCACCTGCCGGAGGTCGTCGAGGCGGCCCCCGGAGTGGTCGTGCACCACGTGACGGCCGGCCCCTACGAGGGACTGAGCAAGAACGACCTGCCTGCTCAGCTGTGTTCGTTCGTTCGCGACGTGCTGCGCGTGGAGGTCGAGTCCGACCCCGGACACTTCGACCTGATCCACTCCCACTACTGGCTGTCCGGGCAGGTCGGCACGGTCGCGCACGAGCGCTGGGACGTGCCGCTCGTCCACACGATGCACACGATGGCCAAGGTCAAGAACGCCGCGCGCGCCGAAGGTGATGCCGAGGAGCCCATCGGGCGCATCGTCGGCGAGGAGGAGATCGTTCGGCTCGCCGACCGGCTGATCGCGAACACCGGCGCCGAGCGGCAGGACCTGATCAACCTGTACGGAGCAGACCCCGGCCAGGTCAGTGTGGTGCATCCCGGCGTCGACACCTCGGTGTTCCAGCCGGGACGTCGAGCCGAGGCCCGACGCTCCCTGGGGCTGGCCGACGATGCGATCGTGCTGCTGTTCGCGGGTCGCATCCAGCCGCTCAAGGCCCCCGACGTCCTGGTCGAAGCCGCCGCGCTGCTGGTGCAGCGTCGCCCCGAGTGGGCACCGCGGCTCGTCGTGCCGATCGTCGGCGGCATGTCCGGATCGGGGCTGGATCGGCCCACCGCGCTGGTCGACCTGGTGCACGAGCGCGGGCTGGATGACGTCGTGCGGTTCGAGCCGCCCGTGGCCCAAGCCGCTCTCGCCGACTGGTACTCGGCGGCCACGTTGGTCTGCGTGCCGTCGTACAACGAGTCGTTCGGGCTCGTCGCGGTCGAGGCCCAGGCGTGCGGCACGCCCGTCGTCGCCGCGAACGTGGGCGGTTTGTCCACCGCAGTAGCGGACGGTGTCTCCGGTGTCCTGGTCGACGGGCACGATCCGGCCGACTACGCCCGAGCGATCGAGGACCTGCTCGACGATCCACCGGCCTTGGCCGAGCTGGGGCACAAGGCGGTCGAGCACGCATCGAGCTTCGACTGGACGGTGACCGTCGACCGGACGTTGAGGGTCTACGAGGCGGCACGAGCCGCCCACGGCAGGAGGGATCGATGAGCACGCGTGACGTCGTCGCCGAGACGTTGCAGGAGTCCGGTCTGGAGTTCACCGAGCATCGTCCGGGGGTCTTCGACGTCGACCTCCCGGGGGTGCGCAAGCTCAAGACGACGTGCCGGCTCGAGATCGGCACGCACGCGCTGGGCGTCCACGCCTTCGTCGCTCGTCGCCCGGACGAGAACCACGAAGGCGTCTACCGGTGGCTCCTGGAGCGGAATCTGAAGATGTTCGGGGTCGCGTTCGCGGTCGATTCGGCCGGCGACATCTACCTGGACGGTCGCCTGCCGCTGCACGCCGTGACGGCCGACGAGATCGACCGGATCCTCGGGGCCGTGCTCACCTACGCGGACGAGTCGTTCAACACGATCCTGGAGCTGGGTTTCGCGTCGTCGATCCGCAAGGAATGGCAGTGGCGTCTGGATCGCGGAGAATCGACGGCGAATCTGAAAGCCTTCGAGCACCTGCGTCCCGACGCATCGGAGTCGCCGTGAAGGCGGTGGTTTTCTGCGACGTCGTCGACCCCTGGTCG
>DATMSF010000038.1:0-3395 GCA_035565535.1 Aeromicrobium sp. | reverse complement strand
CTCCATCTCGGTGACCACGATCTCGTCGCCGTTGCCGACGCGCCCTGCGTCGCCGAGGACCCGGGCGACCAGGTTCAGCGCTTCGGAGGCGTTCTTGGTGAACACCACCTCCTCGCGCCGCGGGGCGCCGATGAACTGAGCGATCCGGGTCCGGGCGTCCTCGAACGCCGCGCTGGCCTCGGCGCCCAGCTGGTGCATCGCTCGGGCCACGTTGGCGTTGTGCAGCCGGTAGTGCTCGTCCAACGCCTCGATGACAGCGGTCGGCTTCTGGGACGTGTTGGCGCTGTCGAGGTAGACCAGCGGCAGGTCACCGGCCAGGCGACGGCTCAGGATCGGGAAGTCCTCCCGAACCTGCATCACGTCGTAGGCGGTGCCTTCCAGAGTGGTCATGCGTGCGCAGCCGCCCCCGCGCCGGCCGGCGCTGCAGCCGCCTTGACGTACTTGTCGTAGCCCTCGGCCTCGAGCTGGTCGGCCAGCTCGCGCCCGCCCCGTTCGGCGACCTTGCCGGCGACGAACACGTGGACGTAGTCGGGCTGGATGTAGCGCAGGATCCGGGTGTAGTGCGTGATCAGCAGGACGCCGCGGTCACCGTTGGCGGTGTACCGGTTGACGCCGTCGGAGACCACCTTGAGCGCGTCGATGTCCAGGCCGGAGTCGGTCTCGTCGAGCACCGCGAACTTGGGGTTCAGCAGCTCTAGCTGGGCGATCTCGTGGCGCTTCTTCTCCCCGCCCGAGAAGCCCTCGTTGACCGAGCGCTGGGCGAACGACGGGTCGAGGGTCACGCGCTCGAGGGCGGCGTTGACGTCCTTGACCCAGGTGCGCAGCTTCGGCGCTTCACCGTCGATCGCGGTCTTGGCGGTGCGCAGGAAGTTCGCGACCGAGACGCCGGGCACCTCGACGGGGTACTGCATGGCCAGGAACAGACCGGCCCGTGCGCGCTCGTCGACCGTCATCTCCAAGATGTCCTGGCCGTCGAGCAGTACTTCGCCCTGCGTCACGGTGTAGCGCGGGTGACCGGCGATCGAGTACGCCAGCGTGGACTTGCCGGAGCCGTTGGGCCCCATGATCGCGTGGACCTCGCCGGACTTGATGGTCAGGTCGACGCCTCTGAGGATCTCCTTGGCGCCGTCCTCGGTGTCGACCGAGACGTGCAGATCCTTGATCTCTAGCGTTGCCATGGGTTGTTCAGCTCCTACTTGTCGGACGGGAAGTCGTTGGGGGTGTCCAGATCGACGAGCACGACGTCTCCGTCGATCTGGGTGGCGTACGTGGGCACCGGCGACACGGCCGGCGGATTGAGAGCGGCGCCGGTGCGGACGTCGAAGCGCGAGCCGTGCAACCAGCACTCGATCTCGCAGCCCTCGACGTCGCCTTCGGACAACGGCACCGCGGCGTGCGAGCACATGTCCTCCATTGCGAAGACCTGGTCGCCCACACCGATCAGCACGACGTCCTTGCCGTCGAGCTCGATCGCAAGGGCAGCACCGTCGGTGATCTGCGACAGGTCGGCCGCCTTCTGGAAGGTCACGAGGTGGCTCCAGCCGTGAGCTTGTCGATCTGGCCGGACAACTCCTCCTCGACCGCCGCGACGAGCCGGTCCTGAAGCTCCGGCACGCCGATGCGACGAATGATGTCGTTGAAGAAGCCGTGCACCACGAGGCGCCGGGCCTCCTCGGCCGGAATACCGCGACTCTGCAGGTAGAACAGGTGCTGGTCGTCGAAGCGGCCCGTCGTGGAGGCGTGGCCGGCGCCCTCGATCTCGCCGGTCTCAATCTCCAGGTTGGGCACCGAGTCGGCCTTGGCACCGTCGGTCAGCACGAGGTTGTCGTTCTGCTCGAACGTCTCGATGCCTTCGGCGACCTTGCGGATCAGCACGTTGCCGATCCAGACCGTGTGCGCGTCCTGACCCTGCAGCGCACCCTTGTAGAGCACGTTGCTACGGGTGCGCGGTGCGGTGTGGTCGGCGAAGAGCCGGTGCTCGATGTGCTGACCGGCGTCGGCGAAGTACACGCCGTACAGATCGACGCTGCCGCCCGAACCGACGTAGTCGGCCGACGTGCTGGCACGCACGACGTCACCACCCAACGTCACGGCGAAGTGCTTGAGCGCGGCGTCGCGACCCACTCGGGCGTGCTGGGTGACCAGGTGGACCGCGTCATCGGCCCAGTCCTGCAGCGTCACCAGGGTCAGGTCGGCGCCGTCCTCGAGAATGACCTCGATGTTCTCGGTCCACACCGCAGAACCGGTGTACTCCACGACGATCGTCGCCTTGCTGAACGCGCCGGCGCGGATCACCAGGTGACCGGCGGCGGCCTTGTCGGTTCCGGTGCCGACCACGCGGATGTAGGACGGATCGGCCACGACGGTCTCGGTGCTGACCGAGACCTCGAAGACCGACGATGCGGCCTGCCAGGTGCGAGCCGAGATCCGGTCGACGGGGACGTAGCCGGACCCTCCCCGAGTCGAGTCGGCTGCGGGGACCGAGACCGCGGTGACCCCGTCGGCGACGTCGACCTCGACCTTGTAGGAGTCGCCGTCGAGCGGCGCGTCGTCGTGGACCCCACGCAGCCGCTTGAGCGGCGTGAAGCGCCAGATCTCCTCCCGCCCGTTCGGGACCGGATGATCGGCCACGTCGAACGAGCCCTCGGGATGCAGGTGCGATTCGACCGGGTCCAGCTCCAGGCTGGCCGACAGATCCTGAATGGCCTCACGAGCCACAGTGTCGGGTGAAGCACTCATCCGACTGCTCCCTCCATCTGCAGCTCGATCAGGCGGTTCAGCTCCAGCGCGTACTCCATCGGCAGCTCGCGGGCGATGGGCTCGACGAATCCGCGTACGATCATCGCCATGGCCTCGTCCTCCTCCATGCCGCGCGACATGAAGTAGAACAGCTGGTCGTCGCTGAGCTTGGAGACCGTCGCCTCGTGGCCGAGCGTCACGTCGTCCTCGCGGACGTCGACGTACGGGTAGGTGTCCGAACGGCTGATCTGGTCGACCAGCAACGCGTCGCACTTGACCGTGCTCGCCGAGCCCTCGGCGCCCTCGAGCACCTGCAGCAGGCCGCGGTAAGACGTGCGCCCGCCGCTGCGAGCGACGGACTTCGACAGGATCGAGCTCGACGTGTGCGGCGCGGCGTGCACCATCTTGGCGCCCGCGTCCTGGTGCTGCCCCTCGCCGGCGAAGGCGATCGACAGCGTCTCGCCGCGGGCGTGCTCGCCCATCAGGTACACGGCCGGGTACTTCATGGTGACCTTGGAGCCGATGTTGCCGTCGACCCACTCCATCGTGGCGCCCTCTTCACAGACGGCGCGCTTGGTGACCAGGTTGTACACGTTGTTCGACCAGTTCTGGATCGTGGTGTACCGACAGCGCGCGCCCTTCTTGACGATGATCTC
>DATMSF010000037.1:0-3086 GCA_035565535.1 Aeromicrobium sp. | reverse complement strand
AGACGAGCGCCATTCCGGCCGCCATCACCACCGATGCCGCGGTGTAGCCCGATCGCTTGGTGCGGGTGGCGCCCCACCGCTCCCACAGGGGCGTGACGAGCAGCGCCGGTCCGACGAACGCCGCGAACAGGATGCTGGCTGCGCCGGGGGAGTCGAGGACGTCGTCGGCCATGTAGGCGACCCCGGCCAGCATGGTCCCGACGCCGAGTGCCTGCACCACGAACGTCATCAGCAGGGCACGAAAGTCCGGGGCCCGGGAGACGAGGCGCAGTTGGTCGGCGAGCGAGCCCTCCGCACTGGCCACGCGGTGCTCGGGTGCCGCACGGGTGCCGTACCACGCGCCGACGACACCGACCAGCAAGATCACGGCGACGTACGCGCCCATGACCCGATGGCCGGTGACCTCGTCGTCGAACGCCTCGACGACCATCGGTGCGGTGGCACCCGACAGCAGGATCGCGATCGCGAGCACCACGACGCGCCACGTCATCAGGCGCGTGCGTTCGTCGTAGTCCAGCGTCAGCTCCGCCGGCATCGCGACGTACGGCACCTGGAAGAACGCGTACGCGGTGGCGCACGCGAGGAACAGCACGACGACATAGGCCGCAGCGATCCCGGTCGGCGACGTCGGACCGGCGAACAGCAGGGCGAAACCGGCGGCGAGTGCCAGGCCGCCACGCAACAGGAACGGTCGGCGTCTCCCGCTGGGGGACTCGTGCCGGTCGCTGATCCGACCCGCGACGGGGTTGAGCAGCACGTCCCACGCCTTGGGCGCGAACACGATGACGCCGGCGACGAACGCCGCGACACCCAGCACGTCGGTCAGGTACGGCAGCAACAGCAGTCCGGGAACCGTGCCGAACGTTCCCGTCGCGACGCTGCCGAGCGCGTAGCCACGTCTGACCCGCGGCGAAAGTGGCGCGGACGTCATGGCCGTCACCCTAGCTCCGCGAGCGTCCTCACACGGGCCGGACGGTCTTGCCGTGCGGCGCTCGGACGTCGGCGAGCTCGTCGAGGAAGTTCGTGGCCCAGCGGTCGATGTCGTTCTCGACGATCTGTCGGCGCAACGCCTTCATGCGTCGCGTCTTCTCCTTGGGGTCGGCGCGCACGGCTTCGAGCAGGGCCGCCTTGAGACCGTTGATGTCGTGCGGGTTGACCAGGTACGCCTGCTTGAGCTCTGCGGCAGCGCCGGCGAACTCGCTCAGCACCAAGGCGCCACGGTTGTCGTACCGACAGGCGACGTACTCCTTGGCCACCAGGTTCATGCCGTCGCGCAGCGGCGTGACGACCATGACGTCGGCCGCCCGGTAGAGCGCGGCCATCTCGTCTCGCGGATAGGAGCTGTGCAGGTACTGGATCGGCTGCTCGCCGATGCGCCCGACGTCGCCGTTGATGCTGCCCACGAGCTGGAAGATGTCGTCGCGCAGGATCTGGTACTGCTGCACCCGCTCCCTGGACGGCGTCGCGATCTGGACGAAGACCGTGTCGCTGACCGGTAGCGAACCGTCGGCCACCAGCTCGCCGAACGCCCGGAGACGTTGCCGCAGGCCCTTGGTGTAGTCGAGCCGGTCCACCCCCAGCAGCAGCGTCTCGGGATTGCCGAGCGAGGCGCGGATCTGCGCCGCGCGTTCCAGCACCGCCGGGGTGCGCGCCAACGCCTCGAACCCGGCTGCGTCGATCGAGATCGGGAACGCCCGCGCGACGACGGTGCGGCCGTCCGGCAGGTAGACCCTGTCGCGGTGGGTCTTGTGGCCGACGCGTTGGCGCACCAGCCGGACGAAGTTCTGGGCGCCGCCGGGCATCTGGAATCCCACCAGATCGGCGCCGAGCAGCCCTTGCAGGATCTCGCGCCGCCACGGCAGCTGCTGGAACAGTTCGGTCGGCGGGAACGGGATGTGCAGGAAGAACCCGATGCGCAGGTCGGGGCGCAGCTCGCGCAGCATCTGCGGGACGAGCTGGAGCTGGTAGTCCTGGACCCAGACGACGGCGTTGCGCCGAGCGACCTTCGCCGCGCGGTTCGCGAATCGCTGGTTGACCTGGACGTAGGCGTCCCACCACTCGCGGTGGAACTCGGGGGACACGACGACGTCGTGGTACAGCGGCCACAGCGTCGCGTTCGAGAAGCCCTCGTAGTAGTCCTCGACCTCGTCGGACGACAACGGGACGGGCACCAGGTCCATTCCGTCGTGCCGGAACGGACGGACCTTCTCATCTGCCGCGCCGTGCCAGCCGATCCAGGCGCCTCCCTTGCGCCGCATGACCGGTTCGAGCGCCGTGACGAGTCCACCTGGAGAGGTGCGCCATGTGGTGGAACCGTCAGTGTCGGTGACTCGGTCGACGGGCAGGCGGTTGGCGATCACCACGAAGTCCGCCGTGCTGGCCATGGCTCGACCCTAGTCGATGCCGAGCAGCTCGCAGCTGCGATGCGAGTCCAGATCACCTCCGCCGGGCGGTCTCGACACGCTCCGGAGTGAATCTTCGACGTCAAATGACACGTGTGTAGTTCATGTCGTACGATCGTGATATGAGTGCCGCCGAGAAGCCGACCCCCACGGGCCTTCCCGTCCCGGAGTCCCTCACCGATCGCGATCGCGAGATCCTCGCCCTCGAGCGGTTGTGGTGGCAGTACACCGGCACCAAGGAACAGGCGATCCGCGAGAAGTTCGACATGTCGACCACGCGGTACTACCAGATCCTCAACGCGTTGATCGACCGTGAGGACGCGCTCGCGTTCGATCCGCTGTTGGTCAAGCGACTGCGCCGCCTGCGGGCTCAGCGCCAGCGCACCAGGTCGGCTCGCCGCCTGGGCATCGACGTGTGACGCTTCGGCCGTGAGCGGTCATCGCAGGACGCCGAACCGGCCGGGCATCATCCCGTCGGCCTGGGCGGTGGTGTGTGCGCTGGTGGTGTGCGTCGTCGCGGCCGGCGGTCTGGCAGCCCTCCTGCTGACCGGGGACACCGACTCGACCGCTGCAGCGCCGACCCCCACGGCCTCGGCGACGACACCTGCCCCCGTGGCGACGACACCGACTGCCACCTCCACGCCCACGCCGACCCCGTCCGCGACGACACCTGAGCCGGAGCGC